>JAGGWC010000175.1 GCA_021157645.1 Candidatus Cloacimonadota bacterium
GGCGAATCCTTTCAATCTTCTCATAATTTGCTCGTTTATCGTTACTGGCGATAAGGTCCATCACAATTGCTCCTGCACCTAAAGCAGCACGTTCTGCGCTTTCTCCGGTCATTTTAGCAACAACACCCGTAACCATCATTTGCAGTCCACCACCGGCACTACTGGTAGATACATAAGCATCCACACCTTCACCTTCTTTTTCAGAAAGCCAGATTGCTTCATCTTTAATAAATTTGATGCTGTCATCGTTATATTTCAAACGTGCAAGTTCTTCTAATTCCGTAACTGCATTAACAACACCTCTTGTTACATCGTTTAATGGTTTTTCCACAGTTGTGGGAGCTTCCCCACGAACTGTTTGACGGTATTCACCATCGACATACTCAATAAGGATCGATTTTGTTGTTGTACTACCGCAATCGGTAGCAATGATCCTCTTAAGCTTCTGAGTATTGCCCATATTCTCCTCCATTTTACAATTTATTATTATTATCTTTTTTCTTAATTTTAAGGAACTGCATTATTTTATTTCTTCTTCTTTTTCGTCTTAATCTTTTACTTTTACGTTCCTCACGAAACATATCCACATCAATTTCGTCAATACGTTTTATCAGAAGCCGAACATATTCTTCATTTTCCAATAATGCTGCAAATTCCTGGTATTCTTTCGGATTGAAAATGATCTCCGCGAAGGGAGCCAAAAAATGCATGAGCTGGCTGCCGATCCTGGCAAGTGGACGCAATGATTCAATCGTCATTATTGCAGGTGCTGCCATTCTTCTTTCGGCAATGAACTTCGATAATTTTTCTATGAGTTCAACTGCTCTTTCTTCGCTTATTTCCAGAATCATTCAATTTCCTAAATATTTAATTTAAAATTTCCGGTAAAAAATCTGTTAGAGCTTTCTATTGTCAAGACATAGATTATGCTAAGGTTATTAATTATGAGAAGGTTAGTTAGCTTTGACTGAATTTGAATATTTAACGGGTATAAAGTGTGATCAGTTCATTTTTGATATTGGCTGGAACTAAGAGTGAAATATCTTTACCTTTTACTATCATTTTTCTTATCATTGTAGAAGAAATATTAATCGGTTTCATCTCCATGAAGTTTAATTTATCAACATACTCCAGTTCGCTCCACCTTGTTTTATCAATATCTGGGCGGTGAGCAATTATGAATTCTATATTATTTAGAAGCCATTTATAATCGTGCCATTTTTTCAATTCAGAAATAATATCGCTACCAGCAATAAAATAGAATTTATCATCCGGAAATATTTTATTCAATCGCATCACAAGAAGTTTTGTATAGCTTGGGGTTTCTGTTTCCATATCAAGACGGGAAATTTCAAAACGTGGTTTAGAAGCGATTACTTTTTTAGTTAGATCGTACCTTATTTCTATAGGTAGGATGTTCTTGTATTTTTTTAGTGGATGATTGCCCGAAGGCAGGAAGAGTATTTTATCCAGATCGAAAGAATCAAGGGCGGTTTGTGCCAATTTGATGTGTCCATTATGCACAGGATTGAATGAACCGCCCAATAATCCAATTTTCATTATTCTATTTTTTGTAATTCAGATATAATTTTTTCCGCTTCATCTGTTTGGGGATAACGATTAATAAGTTTTTGTCCTGTAAGATTTGCATTTTCAAAATCATCTCTTGCCAGATATATTTTTGTAGCATAATATAGAGACATTCTATCAGGCTCATTGTTATTCCCCAGTTCTATTATTTCATCAAAATACATCAATGCAGCACTGTAGTCAAATAGTTTGTAATAAGTATAACCATTGTAATAGCTTTTCATCAAAAGTTTATACTGGCATTTTTGAATGTAATCAATCGCATCTTTCTTTCGGCTGTCAAAGGGGAATTTTTCTATGAATGTTTCGAAAGCAGCAATAGATTTTTTGGTCTCATCCTGTGTGTAATGAGGAGATAAAGATTCATTGTAATAACATATCCCAAGCTGGAAATAAGCTCTTCCGATATCTTTGTAATCAGAGAATAATCGTATCAGTTCTTCATATTCGAATCTCGCTTCGGTGAATTTGTTCTGATTAAAATTGCAGTCTGCCAGTTTCATTTGAGCAACAGGAGTATAAGCCGAGTTACGTTCAAAAACTACTTCTGTATAATATGGGATCGCTTTGCTGTATTTTTCTTTCTCAAAAAGCTCATCTGCAATTTCCATCTTTTTTTCTACAGGCATGGTTTTTGACATTTTATTGTTGCTACATCCAAAAATGATTAACAGAACAATGATCAGAAATAATATTTTTTTCACAATTTACTCCAGTTTAGGCATTCTCGAAAAATGCTTTGTAAGCTTTATATGATGAGTAGACATCAGCTTTGCTAGCGAGTTCATAAAGTGAGTGCATTCCTAAAACACCAGGACCGCAATCAATAACTTCTGCACCATGTTCAGCCATAAATTTGGCTATAGTTCCACCACCACCTTCATCTACTTTACCAAGTGCGCCTGTTTGCCAGCACACATTTTCTTTATTATAAATATCTATTATTTTGGAATTAAATTCTGCATTTGCATCATTTGACCCGCTTTTACCGCCACTTCCGGTAAACTTGGTTACACTTACTCCAAATCCAATATGTACAGCGTTCTCTTTTTCGTGAACTGATGGAAAGTTTGGGTTAATCCCTGCGTTTACATCGGCAGATAAAACATGGCTGTTAATAAGTGTTTTTCTCAAGGTTAAGCTATCGTAAGCTTCACCGTTGTGTTTTAGAAGATCAGCAATAAAATCTATAATAAAAATAGATTTTGCTCCGGTATTACCATCACTACCGATCTCTTCTTTATCAGCGAGATATACAATTGCAGTTTTCTCTAATTTATCTTTTGCATCGAATATTGCACTAGCAGAAGTATAAGCACAAATCCTGTCATCTTGTCCGTAACTGAGAACCAAGCTTCTGTCAAGACCAGCATCACGTGCTTTTCCAGCTGGGACTAACTCAATCTCTGCACTTAAAAAATCTTCTTCAGTTATGCCATATTTTTCATTAAGTAAAACGAGTGCATTCAATTTAACTGCTTCTTTTGTTTCTTTATCTTTTGGATACGGAATTGAATTAAAAATAAGGTTCATTTTCCCAGCATCAATGGCTTCACCGATCTTTTTGGTATATTGAACTTTTCTAGCTAAGTGAGGTAGAAGATCCGGCATAACGAAAACTGGATCTTTTTCATCTTCACCAATTGTGATCTTGATACTTTCACCATCTTTTTTAATGATCGTTCCATGAAGGGCAAGTGGAGTAGACATCCATTGATATTTTTTAATTCCACCATAATAATGAGTTCTCATCATTCCCAAAGTTGTACCACTATCTTCATATAATGGATTTTGTTTTAGGTCAACTCTTGGTGAATCGATGTGTGCCACAGTAAGATTCACGCCTTCTGAAATTGGTTTTTTACCTATAAATGCAATGCCTGCATTTTTATTTCTTGAAACGCGAAATACTTTTTTAGATTTTTTCCCATTATCAATTTCTTTATAACCTTGTTTTTTTAATTCTTTAACATAGAATTCGATAGATTCACGTTCAGTTTTGCATTCATTAAGAAAGTTTTTGTAACCTTCAGAGAAATTAAAAGCTGCTTTCTGCTCTTGAGTAGAAGCTTCATTCCAAAAGTTTTTTCTTGAATAAGTAAGTTTTTTTTTAAGCTCTTCTGTTTTTTTCATTCTTTCCTCTTTAGTCTATTTTATTTCTAATATTTCAAATTCTCTTTTGCCAATAGGAGCAATTACAGTAAAATTATCGCCAATTTTTTTACCTATCATGGGTTTCCCAATGGGAGATAAAATAGAAATTCTTTCATATTCATTTTCCGATTCATATATCTCATCAACACCTACTAACTGCACCTTTCTCAGAGAATTATCTTTAAGTTCCTTCACTAATACTCTAGCGCCAAATCTCACAGCATCTTTTGGGATATTTGTAGTGTCAATAACTTGCAAATGCTCAGTTCTCTCTTTCAAGCGGTTAAACTCATTTTCCAGAAATTTTTGTCTTTCTCTGGCTGCATGATATTCTGCATTTTCACTCAGATCTCCCATCTCACGGGCAGTTACCACTTGTTTTATCACTATTGGCCTTTCCTTGATAAGTTTTTGTAAACGCATCCTAAGATGCTTCATCCCTTCTTTTGTTATATACTGTGCCATTATTTTTTGCCTTTTCTACTTTTTAATAATTTTTGTCCATGCAATCCAATTTTTTTTACCTTAATGTTACCACTGTGTGACCATGTATCACAAATTGTTTGAATGTTGTCATCATAGCAACAAATAGCTTCACAAAGGATTTCTGCAAAGATTGGATTTCGTTTTGTTTGATAATTGCGATAAACAGATAAGTAGAATTCTTTATCTTTTTTATAGACAACTTTTAAGAATTTAGAGTTGACTTTTATGATATTTGGTGTTGCATAAAGCCACGATGTCTCCAGTTTCTGAAAAATAGGAGCAATGAGTTCGGCATCTTGTCCAATAAGTTTACTTAATAATTTTGTAATACTCTCTTCTAATAATTTATTATCCTTTTTTACCCAGTTAATTATCAAATCGATATGTTCTAAAGCATCTTTTTTTAGGAGCGGATATATAACTTTGTCCATCACCAGATTGCATGTTTTTTGATCATGAGTATTAAAGAAGAAATCCTCTATATAGTTCAGGAATAATACCGGCTGTTTTTTTATTGCTCGAGCCATAATGTAGGCAAATATCATTCCGCCATGTTCACCTTTTTTCTTTAATAGATAATCATAAAAATCAAAATATTTATCAGCATCTTTATAAATTTTAGCTGCTATTGTTTTGCCAACCAAGGTGATTACGGCATGTGGAATATTGCCGTCAATTCTTTGTGGATATGCATTATAAACTATATCAATATCGTAATTTCCCTTGGGAAGTTTCCGCTCTATAAAATCCTGGGTATCCATTTTTAATCTTTCTTGCCAATCTAATGAAATCATGATCGTCTCCTTTAAGTAACCTAATTAATTATTATGATCTTTCCTTTACGTGAGTCTTTACCCATTCTAAGAAGATAAAAATATATTCCGGAAGAAATTTTATTACCGTAATTATTTTCACATTTCCAACTAAAGCAGGGTGCCAGACCACCTATATTATAAGGACCCACGGCGTTCTCAAAGATCAATTCTCCATCTAAATTATATATCCAGATTTTTCCGGAAACATCAGTTGGGAGATTGATAAAATTAACTTTATCAATCAGATTTTCACTGATATAAAGCGGATTCGGATAAACTATCATTTGTTTTAAATTTCTAAGACCCAACATAGATGTCAAGCTGAAATGACATTTATTACCACTATTAGAAATTACATTACCAGCCAGATCTTCAATGCTTTTCACTTTTAGGAAATAAGATTGATTAGTGTATTTGAGCTCTTCTTTCATCTGCATCGAAACATAGCAGGAATCAGCTTCAAAATATTCTAATCTTTCTATTTCATTATCTTTGTCTACTGCTGGTAAAACAAGTGTATAATTGTTTATATCCTCTGCCAGTGATTTGTCCAATGCTTCGCTATAAATGACATTAACAATTTTTGTGTTTGATGTTCTAACAGTAATTATTTCGGGTGGCGAAGTGTCTTCTTCGTATTGGAATTGGTAGGGACCTTGAAAAACCGGAACACCGGTTTTGCCGGTTAATCCTGAAATATTCAAAATGTAATCATCATATTCTACAAATTGGGTGTTGAATCTTAAGATCAAAGCGGTATTCTGCTCGATCATATTTACTGAGACCGGATAAATTTTTTCTCTGCCGAATTCCACAGAAAAAATAGTTGAATGTATATTATCAACCTCCAGATCAAATTTCAGCTTTATTTCATATTGTGAGATCATTCTGATATTCTCTAATTCCGGAGCAAAATATGGAATTGCAATTTCCCATGAAGTAGGAAGACTCTCTACCGGATCGTATGAGAGATCGACAGCTGTAACTTGGTAATAAAGTGTATCTCCAATTGTAAGGTTATCATCAGTAAAAAAGTTCTCTTGTACATTGTTTGCGACTAATGTTACAATATCTTTTAACTTGCAATAAACATTAAAATGATCTGCTTCCTGCTGTTGCCATGATAAATATACAGATACAGAATCAAGAGGAATAGCAGTGAAAAATTGTGGAGAGGAAGGACCTGTGAATTCTTCCATCTCTGAAATTAAAGCACTTCTAATAATTCCGTTCTCTTCTACATTTGTGATAATGAAAGCATTTTGAGAGGCTGTCTTGCCGGAGAAAGCAATTGTATTAGAACTTGTTTTTGTAGAAAGTCCTTGCCAAATAGGTTGGAATTGTCCGTCAATATAATCTACAATGTAAATATTTGGAGGCACAGAAATCACGATCTCATTATCTCCATCACCATCAATATCTGCTGCAGCTAGAGAATTTTTTGTATCGATCTCTGAAAATGCAAGATAGCCAAGTGATTGATATTCGTTATTTATGTCGGTGGTTTTAAAGAATTCGTAAAACGAAAATGATTTTGCAGGATCTAACATATCTTGATTATAACCACCTACACAAAATTCTGATTTACCATCTCCGGTGAAATCTCCAGAACAAAGATTATAGGCGTTTCCAACTGGTAATCTATGATTCCAAACCATTTCAAATTCACCAGTTTCACGCTCAAAGATCATTATGTCCCCGTCTTTATCGGCTGCTAAAATATCAGGATAATTATCATTATCCAGTTTATCACAAACTACTTTTGTAGAGAAGAAATTCTTTATTGAAGTTGGTGTTTCATTAAGTATCAATTCCTCTCTATCGAAGCTATTACCGTTTCTCTGATTAAGCGTAAGAACACGATGTGAAATTCCACTTATATCTTCATTTTTTACTAAAATAACTTCGTCAATCCCATCATCATCATAGTCTGCAAAATTTGCACCGAACGCATTAATATCAACAAAAATGGGTTCACTAGGATAATAATTTCCATAGGTAGTTTCTAAAACAAGCGGACGGTCAAGCTGAATACCAATAACTTCCATGCCGCTTTCATTTGTATTCCCCAGATCATTCGGCCAGAAAACTGCAGAAAATTCATGTTTGGTGATAAGTTCCTCACCATTTAATTCAAGTATTTTTAGTGTTTGTAATTCTTCTTCAGTTTCAAGAACAAAAATCTCGTTTTTCCCATTTCCATCAAAATCATATGTTTTTTGGACGGAGACTAGTTCATTGCCAATTGCAAGCTGATCGAAACCATGGATATCAATAGTCTGATCATCTGTTTCAAATATATATGCACTATCAATAACTGTTTCTAAACCGCAAAGATTTTCAGCCTTTATATCAATGAGAACGTTTTGTGGAAGACCATCTATCTTAATTATTTGAAGTGAATCCGCATCACCGAAATGAGGAAGAAATTCAGTTGATGGATATTGCCGGAGAAAAATATTCACATCTTCATCAAATAGAGCTTGAATATAATATTCCGGAATTTCTGCTGCATATCGTTTCATGTAAGAAGCGTAATCTGCATTAAATTCAGGAGATGTTTGATCAATATAAATGGTTCTGAAATAGGTATAATGTTGCTGATCAGCCGTTATTGCTTCAATTTTTATTGTATATGTATTATCCAGCACAGAATTATCAACTATAAATTGTGCTATGGTATCATTTTCTACTTGTTCAAAGTAATCAGGATTATCGGGATCAACATCGCTCCAATCTGTTGATGCAGGCATTTCTTCGGAAGTGTATTTGACTGAATAATACCAAAAATTAGGACACTGTACAGTTCCAATAATATCAAAAGTAGAATTTAATCCAGTATTATCTTGAGGTGTTGTTATCTCTATTACCGGGTAGGAAGTTTCTGTAAGTAGTGAATATACATCCAGAAGTCCGTTTCCATATTCATAATCAAAACCTATTTCACCAAGATCTTCTGCAGAAGAAATGAGACGTCCTCTTACTTCAGAAAAATTTAATTCTGGTTCAACAGATAAAAGAAGTGCAATTGCACCACACACAAAAGGAGCTGCCATAGAGGTGCCTGATTGCTCTTTATAAAAATCTTCGGGTGTAATATCAAATGTACTTAAAACAATTTGCCCCGGTGCAACTATATCTATTTGCGGACCATAACTGGAGAAAGAAGCAAGAGTCCTATATCTATCTACGGCGCCAATAGCAAGAGTGGTGGATAATTGAGCAGGATAGACTACTTGATGTTCAGCAGTAGCTCCTTCATTGCCAGCTGCGGCAACAATAATACTTCCTTTGTTATAAGCATAATAACAGGCATCGGCAATTATCTGGGAATAATTTGTGTCTCCCCAACTTAAGTTTATTATATCAGCCCCCATATCGGCAGCATAAATAATTCCTGCAGCTGCATCATCGTCTTGAAGATAACCACCATTTAGGGTTTTGAAGCCAGACCGAACAATAAGTAATTTGGAATTCCATGAAATACCACTTACGCCCTCTTCGTTATTGGTATCTGCAGAGATTATACCCGCAACGTGAGTACCGTGATTTAATTCGTCATCAGGATCATTATCCTGCTGTAGATAATCTCCCAGAGCCATACTGCCAAGTTCAGGAGCATCTACAAAATCCCAGCCGTGGACATCGTCAATATAACCATTGCCATCATTATCAATTCCGTCATTAGGGATTTCATTCTGGTTAATAAAGATATTATTTTGCATATCTGGATGATCGAAATGAAGACCTGAATCAACAATTCCAACTATGATCTGTTCATTCCCAACTGTGTAGTCCCAACTTTGCGGAATATTGCAATTATCAAGATGTACCTGTTGATCAGGAAACTCAGGATCGTTAGGATGTAAATATAATTCATTCAGATAGTTAGGTTGGAAATACTCAATTCCATCGAACTGGTAATTTTTAATATTTTCCCAATCTATATCATTTTGAAAGGTTGCTACAAAATATTTATTATCCGATTTTGGAAGGATAGATTTTAAATTATCAATGTTTCTGACAGTTAAAAAATTATCAAAACTCTCAAGACCTATTGTGTTATTATTTACCAGTTTTGCAGTAGTAGTTTTAAATATGAGTTGATTGGGAACATAATCCATTCCAAAAAGAGAAATGGAAATTACCATTATAAGAATTATATTCCAACTCAACTTCATAAGACCACCTCATTAGAATTTATATGTTAAACCTATTACATGCACATCATTTATATGATATTCGAATGGTACGTATGCATAATCCATTGCTATTTTTTTTAAATTTATGCCGAATCCAGCAGTAAAGTTCTCTGCATCAAAATTTAGTTTATAACCTAATTTAAGGTCAAAGATTTTATTTAGTTCAATTTTTGTTCCAAGTACTGCCCTAAACTCATCATCATCAATATGTTTGATCATTTTAAATTCGGTGAATAATTTAATTATACTAATATCAAATTCTTGAGTAGTCCCAAGTTCA
>JAGGWC010000165.1 GCA_021157645.1 Candidatus Cloacimonadota bacterium
TGGTCTTTCTAAAATAAAGATGACAAATATAGAAGATCATACATTTGAGTTAGAAAATCCTCTACCTGCACACTCTGCCGGAGATGAGATTAGTTTCCATTTTAAAATATTTGATGCTATTGGAGATTGTACTATAACAAATTCTGAAGTTATCATTGTGGCAGGACCAGATCTTGTAATGGAACATTTTGAACTTACCGAATTTGAAAATGCACCTGCGGCAAAAGTGCTGATACGCAATTCCGGTTCTACAGAAGCAGGCACCTGTAATCTTCGATTATACTCATACAACTATCAATATGACCCAGTACAAATAATATTATTATCAACTATTCAGATACCACCTCTTGCTGTTCTTGTAAACAGATGGGAATATATCCCAGTTCCTCTCCTGAATGGAGAAATTGAATTCCGTGCTATTGTTAATGAAAATGAAGAATCTTTTTCTGAGATTCATACTTTTAATAATGCAATTAATCCTGATAGTTATTCAATAAATATGTTCGAAGTAGGAACTTCTGGATCAGTAGTTTCTGCGCTCAGTCTGGATAATAATCTACTTTGTGAATTTCCACAGGATTTTTTAGCTGATCCTGCAATTTTCTACATTAATTCAATCATTACAGAAGATCCAATAGATCAACCTGATATTAAAAAGATCTTGCCAGCTCACGAAACCAATTCATTCTGTTATGAGATTGGAACTCTTGATCAATCATGTCTGGCAGATTCTATCGGTCATTTCCAAAACAATAAGTTTATTACCTTTACATTCAGCTATAATCCAGCAGATTCACTTACACAAGCCATGGAGATGGAAGGTAATTTTAATATTTATAGATGGGAAAGTGAATTTAATAAATGGATAAAATATGGTGGTTTAATGGATTCTGTTGCAAATACCGTTACCTATGAAGTAAATAGAATAGGTATTTATTCTATCTTACAAAACAATGATGACCAACCACCATATATTGAAGCAAATGTTGAGGGACAGGAATATACACAAACTTTAAACTCTAGTCCAGGACAAGAATTTACCCATGGTGGATATATTTCTAAAGATGGCGTGATCTCATTTATCTTGATGGATGCTAACGGAATTGATGTATTTGAAAACAGTATGACACTTTATCTTTCTGATGGAACAAATGTTACAGAAATTGGTAGTGACGAATATGCATTAACTATAACCCCCGGAAATCTTAATCAACTCCCACTTAAATATCAATTGAATAATCTTTCAAAAGGAACTTATTATATTACTTTGGAGTGTCATGACGTTAACGGAAATGAGGAAAATCTGGAAATTGAATTTATTGTAAATGATAAGTTTGATATTATAAATTTTGCCAATTACCCTAACCCAGTAAAAACCGTTACTTTTAACTATCATAATTCAGGTAGAACCAGATTCACTTATGTTCTTACAGATGATGCCGATAAGGTTAATATAAAAATATATACCGTAAGTGGAAGATTAATAAAAACATTCAAGGATATTCCTTCTTCAGTTGGATATCATGAATATCCCCGCTCAACTCTTGGCTGGGATTGTAGGGATAAAGATGGATACTTCCTGGCAAATGGTGTATATTTCTATCGCATTACAGCAACTAAAGGTAATAAAAAGATTGAGAAAACCCAGAAAATGGCAATCTTAAAATAGGTAATAAAAATGAAGAAAATTATTATAGTTTTAGTAATATTGCTTTTATCAATCACTCTTTCGGCAGGGAGATATGCCGGCGACTTCATGGTGATAGGTTCAGGGGTTCGCTCTTCAGGAATGGGAAAAGCATTTACCGCAATTGCTAATGATGGTTCTGCAATATATTGGAATGCCTCAGGTATTGCACAAATACGAAAAACAGAAATTGGAGTAATGAGGGCATTTTTGTACAATGGGCTAGCCTCTTATGATAATTTCAGTTTCTGCCAACCTCTTCCCAGTGATGTAACAATTGGCTTCAACTGGACAAGGCTATCTATTGATGATATTCCTGTTTTTTTAGAAGAACATCTAGTGGGAAATCCTAGTTTCCGTTCTGCATATTTTGAATATAATTTAACAGGAAATCCAGATGGTTGGATGACCAGTACCGATGATCTCCTGCAATTTGCTTTTGCAAAACATATTCATTATAATCTGAATCTTGGCTGGTTATTTTTTGATGTTCCTTTTGAATTGTACTTTGGTGGAAACATAAAATATATTAAACGAAAAATCGATGAAAGTATTGGAAATGGAACCGGATTTGATTTCTCGCTATTAACCAAAACGAGCCTTGCTGTTCTTTTGGAAAAAGATTGGTTGGGAGATTTCACTTTTGGAGTAAACTTCCAGGATATTGGAGGAAGCAATATTACTTGGGAAGTAGTTGATGATAATTCTGACCATCAAGATGAAGTTTTGATGAATAGTAAACTCGGTTTTGCAATAATTCAACCCTTTCCAAGCATTAACTCTATAATAACTATATCGCAAGATATTGATTATATTTACAGCACAATATACCATTTTGGAATGGAATACAAATATAAAGATTTGGTTGAAATCAGGTTAGGATATTATGATACAAATTTCACGACTGGTCTTACAATAATATATAAAGATTTTGCACTCGATTATGCATTTCTCACAAATAATCTAGCCAGTACAAATCGTGTCGGATTAAGAGTTAATTTTTAACAGGGAGTTCAATATGAAAATATCTTTTCTACTAATAATACTAATTTCCCTATTGTTGGGATGTACAGGAGAAGAAAGCTTGGGAATTGATACTATAGCACCTAATAAACCAGAATTGGTTCCTCATTTAGGAGATACAGGAGATATTATTTCAGGTTTTCAGGGTGACATTGATACTCTAAATTTCTATAATACTTATGATATTGATTTTGAAAATAATGGAATGGACGCAGTTATGGATGGTGATTGGATTAAAACACAATGGTTCCATTTTGAAGATTCTGATATAGATTATCTAAGAATATTCAGGTTCAGTGCACAAGAGTATTATAATGCTATAGACACACTAAATTTTGCTCAGATCATTGATACTGTAGATTATAATGATCAAATCTATTATTTAGATAGAACTGCAATGACAGATAAAAATTATTTTTATTTCATTGAAGCCTTTGATAATGCAGGGAACTCAACACTTTCTGATACTACCGGATATAAATTAATAGATAAACCTTATTTGATCTTTCCCGCTGATAATAGTTCACATCAAAGTGTTTATGATGTTACCTTTGAATGGCAACAAAATGGCTCTGAAGCATTACAACATAGGTTACTGGTATTTAATGAAGATAGAGAGCTTATCTGGCAAAACACTCCATTAGATCTAGAAGATTTTATTGTTCCTTATGGAGGACCCCCTGTTGAACCTGGCTCAGTACTAATTTGGCGTGTTGATGCCTTTGGTGGAACATATTCGACATCAAGCCCGATCGAAGGAAATTCTTACACTGTCGAATCTGGGGCTGAATCTATAGAACGTTATATATTCATAGATGAGTAAATTATCTTGACTTCATATAATGAAAAAAATTATTAAAAATTTTCAAGGAGAATAAATGAGAAAAACAATATTTATTATTTTTCTAACAATTATTGCTTTAAGTTTATGGGCTCAAACTGAAAGCAGTGGTGTTTCAGCTTATAACCCTGGTGCGGTATACCAATACTCCGGATCACTTACAGGAACTGAACAGCTAAAGATCCGAACGTATATTTGGGGACAGGTTAGAAATCCTGGTCTTTATATTGTTCCTGATGATACAGACTTGTTAACATTGATTTCATCTGCTGGTGGTCCAACAGAAAATGCAAAGCTTTCTAAAATTAGAATAATCCGGTCTACAGCAGAAGGTGAAAAGGTGATTTGGGTTGATTTGAAAGAATATCTAGAAACCGGACAAGCAGAATTAATCCCGATACTTAAGCCCGGCGATACTGTAATCGTATCAGGTTCAACGTATTATGCATTTACCAAAGCAGTCAATTGGCTTTCTCAAATCGCTGTAATACTAAGTGTTTATGTAGCAATCTCCAATATTAAATAAATAATAAATGAGGTAATATGAAAGACCAGTTCAATCAGGTAAAATTCAATGAAGGCTTTGAAGAACAGGAAATTAAACTAACCGACTACTTAAATATAATCATCAGATTCAAATGGATAGTAGCATCCATTTTCTTAGCAATTTTTATTGGATCATTTATCTATACAGCAAAAGCACCAAGGATTTATAAAGCAACATCAAAAGTGCTTCTAGAAGAAAAAATGGGAAGTAATCTATTTTTTAGTTCAATGGGCAACAAAGCATCTTCAATAAATAATAATATCCAAATATTGCAAAGTTTTCCTGTGATGAAAATTGCAAATCAAATTCTATCAAGAATAAACAATATAACACCTTTCCAATTTCACAGTTTGAAGGGCTTCCCGAAACATATTTAAAAGAGAATTTAAAAATCGATACTGAGCGGGAAACTGATATTCTTATCATTAATTTTGAATCTACAAACCCTTTGGAAGCAAAAGAAGCGGCAAATGCTACTGCAAATGCATTAATGCAACAAGATACCAATTACGCCAGAATTGAATTTAAGAACGCCAGAGAATTCCTAGCAAATCAACTTGATGAACATGACCGTAGATTACGTTCTGCTGAAGAAGAACTTCGAATCTATAAAATTGAACACGGCGTATCCATGCTTTCAGAAGAGACACAAAAACTTATCGAGCAATCATCTGACCTTACTGCTACGTTATCTGAGGCTGAGACAGAATTGAATGTTGCAAACAATCATCTTAAGTTTCTTAAAGAAGAATTGACTGCACAAGATGAGTCTCTTGCAGATGTTAATACCGTACTATCCTCTCCCCTTCTTGAACAACTCAAACTCGAAACCGTAGCACTTCAAACTCAATATATAAACTTCCTTACAAAATCTGAATATTCAGCAGATCATCCGGAACTTGTTGCACTAAAAAAATCTATCGAAAGCGCAAAAATAAAACTCAATGAAGAGATACAGAGAATTTTACAGGTTAAATCCGGCTCAGCTGATCCATTAATGTTCAGATCCAGTTTGATAGAAAAGATCTCCACAGCCCAGATCGAACAAAATATTAAATCATCTAAAGTTATTAGTTTAAGAGAAGTTGTAGAAA
>JAGGWC010000114.1 GCA_021157645.1 Candidatus Cloacimonadota bacterium
AAAAAGAACACATATTCCGGTATTCAAACTGATTCCAGAAATATCAGGGAAGGACAAATTTTCGTTTGCATTTCCGGTTTTGTTTTTGATGGACACGATTATGCCCCCAAAGCTGTTGATCTGGGTGCAAAGTTATTAATCGTCGAGAGAGAGCTTGAAATAGATATTCCGCAGATCGTTGTATTAAATGCACGGAAGGCTACTGCTTTATTGGCAACATTGTTTTTTAACGATCCTTCTAAAAAATTAAAGATAGTTGGAATAACCGGTACAAATGGGAAAACAACCATTGTCCATATTCTTGAGCGTATTCTTTTGGATAACAATAAAAAAGTTGGCATTATTGGGACTCTAGGATATTCAATAAATGGAGTTTTCCATAAATCCGAAAGAACAACTCCGGATATTATAAATTTAAATACGATTTTTTGTGAAATGATTGATGAAAATGTAGAATTTGTGATCATGGAAGTATCGTCACATGCTTTATCATTAGATAGAACATTTGCAATACACTTTCACACTGCCGTTTTTACGAACCTCACTCAGGATCATCTTGATTTTCACATAACTTTGAATGAATATGCAAAAACAAAATTTAAATTATTTGAAAACGCCGATAGAGCTTTTATCAACATTGACGATAAACACGGTGAGAGATTATACAATAAATGTTCATTTACCAAATATGGGATTTCATTCAAAGAAGGTGAAGTCAGTATTGGAGAACATGATTACAGTATTTCCGGTTCAAACTTTATATTAAACTTCAAAGGGAGTGAATTCCAGCTTAAAACAAAATTAATAGGCAAATACAATACCTTTAATACCGCTACTGCATTCTCTGTAGCACTTGAACTTTTAGGAGAATCCAGTTCGAAACAAATTATAAATTCTATAAGTAATATTGATTTTATCCCCGGCAGATTACAACAAATTCCAAACAAACGTAATATTGGCATCTACATCGATTATGCTCATACACCAGATGCTTTGGAAAATGTTCTTAAAACTCTGAATGAAATTAAGAAAGAAAAAATAATCTGCGTTTTTGGTGCAGGTGGAAACAGAGATAAAACCAAACGACCTGAAATGCTGAAAGCTGTTAAATATGCTGATAGAATAATCATTACAGATGATAATCCACGTGATGAGGATTCTGCTGTGATCATTCGCGATATAATAAAAGATGCAGAAATTCCATTCTGGATAATACACGATAGAAAAAGAGCTATACAAACTGCTGTAAATTTTGCAAAAGAGGATGACATAATTCTTATTGCTGGAAAAGGTCATGAAAAATATCAAGAGATTAAGGACGAAAAATTTGAATTTGATGATATTAAAGAAACAAAAAATGCACTTAAGCATTCATTTGATTTTAATAATTCACTTTCACTTCCAATTGATCCCTTACAGCTTGGAGTGATCTTCGAACAAGATATTATAATAAATAATCATCCATTAATTGAAAATATTTCTACCGATTCACGATCAATAAAAGAGAACTCTCTTTTCTTTGCTTTGAGAGGTGAGAATTTCGATGGCCATGATTATGTTGAAAAAGTTCTTAAAAAGAAAAACTGTTGGGCTGTTGTAAATATGGATTATCATGACAATTCTACAAATACTATCAAGGTAAATAATACGCTGGAAGCCTATACTCTACTTGCGAAAATATATAAAAAACAATTCGACATAACCACAATTGCCTTAACAGGCAGTTTTGGAAAAACTACGATGAAAGAATATCTTTATAATATTCTATCTGAAATTGCATTAACACACAAAACATTTGGAAATGAAAATAATCTTATTGGTGTTCCCAAAACAATTTTCCGGCTAGATCCCAGGTACAAATATTCAGTTTTAGAACTTGGAACAAATCAGTTTGGAGAAATTGAAAAACTAACAGAAATCACAAATCCCGATATTGGTGTGATAATTTCAATAGGAGCTTCACATCTTGAGTTCTTGAAAGATGAATTGGGTGTGTTCAAAGAAAAAACAGCACTCTTCCAATATGATCTTAAAGAAAAATTCTTTCCTGCTGGTGATGATAGATTCAATAAATTTTCAGGTATTTCCTTTGGTATTTCTCCAGATTCCAATTTCAGATTTACCAGTATTCACACAGAAAATAATACTACTTTTTTTAAAGTTAATGATAATGAGTTTTCTATCCCAACTCCATTTAAAGAGTTTTTTCTAAATGCGGGAATCGCTATTACCATTGCATTACAATTGCAAATCAGTAAAAGTATAATTCAAACAGGATTAAATAAACCACTACAAATTTCTCAAAGAATGGAAATAATCAAACAAAATGGGAAAACACTGTTGGTAGATTGCTATAATGCAAATCCTAATTCTATGAAAGCTGCCATTGAATTTTGGAATGAATATGAAGTGGAAAAACCACACTATGCAATTCTTGGGGATATGTTAGAACTTGGAAAATTGACAAAAGAACTGCATGAAAATATTTTGTTGGTGCTTGAAAAAATGAACTATAAGCAGTTGATTTCTGTTGGAAACATATCACGTGTATTCAATGCTAATGCACATTTTGAAGATGTTGATAAATTATTATCTTCTGATTTGTTAAGCAATATCCCAGAAAATACAGTTGTTCTTATCAAAGCTTCTCATGGAATTAAATTAGAAAAAATAATAGGAAGGATTTAAAATGTTTTATCACCTTTTTGCCCCATTAGCAAATACAGAAGTATTTGGATACAACTTATTCAATGTATTTCAATATGTAACCTTTCGCTCAACCGCAGCTTTTATAACTTCAATATTTTTCTCGATATTGTTAGGTCCCAAATTCATTAAAATATTAAAAAAACACCAAGCTGTCGAAAGTATTAATGATTACGTTCCAATCTCACATAAAGAAAAAGAAGGTACTCCCACAATGGGAGGTCTCGTTGTGATCAGCAGTATTTTGCTCTCTGTACTTTTATGGAATAACCTTGTAAATAGTTATGTGCTCATCATGATAATAACTACTATCTGGTTAGGTGCAACTGGTTTCTTGGATGATTACCTAAAGAATTTCTTAAAAGCTAAAAAAGGTTTAATCGCAAAATATAAATTACTTTCTCAAATAACACTGGGTTTACTTATTGCATTTGCTTTATATTACGGAGCGCAAGATTCTGATATTATCACAAAAGTAAATTTACTATTCTTCAAAGGTAGCTCAATTCAATTAAAACTCCTTTTCATTCCATTTGTTGTTTTCATGGTTACTGCAACTTCTAATGCCGTAAATCTCACAGATGGGTTAGATGGATTAGCCGGTGGCACAGTGGCTATAGCTGCCATAGGACTTGGAATAATGGCTTATATTAAAGGTAATTATGTTTTAGCAGGATATTTAAATTTAGATTTTATTCAGAATGCCGGAGAGCTTACTGTATTTATTGCAGCTCTTATTGGAACAATGCTCGGATTTTTATGGTATAATGTGAAACCAGCTCAAATAATACTAGGAGATACAGGATCACTATCTTTGGGTGGTATTTTAGCTGTTCTTGCCGTACTGCTAAGAGAGGAAATATTCTTCGCAATTGTAGGTGGAGTATTCGTTGTTGAAGCATTATCCACAATTATCCAACGCTATTATTTTAAATATTCAAGACGAAAAACAGGTACAGGAAAAAGAGTTTTTCTCTGTGCTCCAATACATCATCATTACGAATTAAAAGGAGTTTCAGAAGAAAAGATCGTAATCAGATTTTGGATTATTGCTGCACTTCTTGTTGGCGTTGCTTTAGCAACTCTCAAACTCAGGTAGAAAATGAAAGTAAAAAATAGGAAATTTGGAATTCTTGGAATGGCAAGAAGTGGAATTTCCGCAGCTACAAAAATAAATGAACTTGGTGGAATAGCTTTCATAAGTGAACATAAAGACGAAACAGAGATAATTAATTCCAAACAAATAAAACAATCTTTTCATTGCGAATTTGGAGGGCATACAGAAAAACTTCTACAAAATGATTTACTAATATTAAGTCCGGGAATTCCAAGAAATATTCCAATATTACAACAAGCTGAGAAACAGAATATTGAAGTTATAAGTGAGATAGAATTCAGCTTCAGGATAAAACATCATCACAGCAAAATTATTGCTATTACTGGTTCTAATGGTAAAAGTACAACTGTTAGTCTTATTCATCATATCTTGCTAAATGCTGGTTATAATTCAATACTAGCAGGAAATATTGGAACTGCATTTTCTTCCTATCCTATAGAAAATGGAGATATTGATTTTATTGTTTTAGAACTTAGCAGTTTCCAACTTGAGCTCATTGACACATTCAAAGCTGATGTTGCAGCAGTTCTTAACATTACTCCAGATCATCTTGATCGCTATAAAAGTTTTGAAGATTATGCTAAAACAAAATTCAATATTTTCAAAAATCAGAATTCCCACGATCTTGCTATTCTAAATCTGGATGATATGACTTCAACAAAATTTATTGATGAAGTTCATTCTAGTCTCAAATATTTTTCTTCAGACCCAAAAGCAGATATTTATTTTAAGGATGGAACAATAATTTTTGGCTCACAAAAGTTTTCTGTTAAAAATGCATCAATAAAGGGACCACACAATATTTCAAATATTATGTGTGCGATTTTAGCTGTTTCACCTTTTAATATTGAAAAAGTTATTATTCAGAAGTCTCTGGAAACATTCTCACCTCTAGCTCACCGAATGGAATTTGTAACAGAAGTTAATGGAATAAAATTCTATAATGATTCTAAGGCTACAAATACAGATTCGGTAAAATATGCTCTTCAGTCTTTTAACTCACCAATAAGAATTATAATGGGTGGAGCCGGGAAAGGTGAAGATTATACCATCCTAATTCCATTTTTACAGAAACGAGCTAAAAAAGTATATTTAACTGGAGATACAATTGATGAGATGAAAAAAGCATTTGAAGATTATGTTAGTATTGAATCTATCAAAGAATTTGAGGATGTTATAAAAACAGCTTACTCAGAATCGGAAAAAGGTGATATAATTGTTCTTTCTCCTGCCTGTACAAGTTACGATAGATTCAAGAATTTTGAAGAACGTGGTAATACTTTCAAAGAAATTGTTTTCAGGCTGAAATAATGAAAACCAAAACCTTTATTGCTCAATACGATATTTATATTCTTTTCACATATTTCATCTTGATAACAATAGGAATTTTCATGCAATTAAATATAAGTTCTGTTCGCACTTCTATGTATTTCTTCTATCGTCAGTTCGCCTGGCTCTTTCTATCTTTCGGATCACTTTATTATGCTTTTAAAATTATCGATCTTGAAAAATTCAGAAAATTTATTTTCCCACTTTTAGTATTTGTTATTTTATTATTGATCGCTGTTCCCATATTTGGTCATGAAGTTAAAGGAGCAATTAGAAGTTTTCATATCTGGAAAATAAATATTCAACCAAGCTTACTGGCTAGAATTATTCTTACCCTCTACTTTGCTCACATTTTAGATAAACATAAAAGAAAAATCGATGATACCAGGCCAAAAGGATTTTGGATACATTTTAAACAACTGATCATAATAACATTCATCATCTATTTATTAATATTATTTGAACGTCATTTCAGCCCTTTAATCATTTCCGGAATCACCTTAATTTCACTTCTATTTATTGCTAAGATAAGATTATCAACAATTGCAATAATCCTCTTGGCTTGCCTAATATTAGCTCTTTTAATAATTCAAATAGGACCTACATACCGTTCAGAGCGAATGAAGATTTATTCCAAGTATTCCTTGTTTCATAAAGCCATGAATAAAGAAAGTGAATATTCGGGAACTCAAGATTATCAAATTAAGGAAAGTTTATTATCTTTGACAGGTGGAAGATTAATAGGAACTACACCTTCCAGAGGAACCGGAAAACATTATTTCTTACCTGAAGCAAAAACCGATTATATTTTTTCAATCATCGGTGAAGAATTTGGATTTATGGGAGCACTCTTTGTCTTTGGATTATTTATTTTCCTGTTTTCCAGAGTAATTATCAATTCTCTACAGCAAGATGATGTATTTCTAAAACTTTTAGGTATCGGTTTGGGAATGAATATTTTTTTCAATGCCATGGTTAATATAGGAGTTTCAATGGCTGTTTTGCCGTCAACAGGCGTAACATTACCTTTTATAAGTTATGGTGGTTCTTCTTTATTAGTAAATTCATTCTCTGTGGGACTTCTCCTGAATATTAGTGCAAAAAAGCAGACCATAGAAAGTTATTAAGGGAAATTTAGATGGAAAATAAAAAAATCATTATTGCAGCAGGCGGAACCGGAGGACACATAATTCCGGCAATATCTATTGCAGAAGAACTCAAAGAAAAAGGAGTTCAAATTCTCTTTGTCGGTAACAGGAACAGTATGGAACAAAAGCTGACAATGAAGCATAATATTGATTTTGCAGAGATAAACGTTCAAAAATTCTATCGGAAATTAACTTTTGCACATTTCAAGTTTCCACTTAAGCTGATAAAAAGTATCATTGATTCCAAAAAATTTATCCGAAATTTCAAACCTGATGCGTTTCTGGGAACCGGAGGATTTGTTAGTGGTCCGGTAGGTTATGCTGCTCACTTGCTAAAAGTTCCCATCTTTCTTCAAGAACAAAACAGCTATCCGGGAGCAACTACGAAGATACTCAGTAAATATGCTGTAAAAATATTTTTAGGAAATCAAGGTGCAAAAAACATTTACCCAAAGAAATTACAATTTACTCTGGAAATCCGATAAATCAAAATGCTGTAATTGAAAGAGATACAATTGATTATAAGAAACTCGGTTTGAAGGCAGATACAAAGAAGATATTTCTTTTTGGAGGAAGTCAGGGTTCTGTGGTTTTGAATAATACGTTCTTCCCGATTATAGATGAAATTTTAAAGAACGGTTTTGAAATTATCTGGCAGATCGGAAGCTACAGCTTTAATGAATTCTATCCGAAATTAAAAGATAAAAAAGGAATTTATGTTTTTGATTTCATAAATGAGATCGGGGAAATTTACAATTCAGTTGATATTGCAATTGCACGTGCTGGAGCATTAAGTCTAGCTGAATTAGAAACTAAGAAGATCCCTGCAATTCTGATTCCTCTCCCCTCTGCTGCAGAGAATCATCAGTATTTTAATGCGTTGGAATTAAAAGAGAAAAAGGTTGCAGAAATAATTGAGCAGAAAGATCTGAACTCAGTAATTTTGAAAGATACATT
>JAGGWC010000096.1 GCA_021157645.1 Candidatus Cloacimonadota bacterium
ACTCTCTTGCCTAACAGATGGTTATAGATATTCCAACCATTGTGGAGATTTTCCAATCATCCGCAAGGTTTAACAGTTATTCAAAGTTGATGAAAATGCTGCTTGTGAAATGATAGAATGTGTTCTGCATAATAGAGTGTTTTTGTCATCCTGACAAACCTTGCACGTTGTTCTTTGGAAGGATCTCACTTATAATGAGATTCTTCGTAGGAAAGTTCTTCGAAGATTTCCTCAGAAAGACAGCCTTTTGTAATTCTGCAGGAATCCTTATAAAATAATTGATCGTTAGGAGGGAAAATGAAGCAAAGCGATGCTGAAACTCTCTTGCCTAACAGATGGTTATAGATATTCCAACCATTGTGGAGATTTTCCAATCATCCGCAAGGTTTAACAGTTATTCAAAGTTGATGAAAATGCTGCTTGTGAAATGATAGATCTTTCATCGTTCTAATTGACATCAAGCTGAGTATATAAAAAAATAACACAGATTAAATCTGTGTTATTTTTTTTGTTTAAGAAGAGGGAATTATGAAAATAGCAGTCGCTATGAGTGGTGGAGTTGATAGTTCAGTTGCTGCCGCTCTATTAAAAAAAGATGGTCATGATGTTTTCGGATTAACAATGCGTCAGTATGATGCTATAAAATCTGGCTATGAAGAAAATGAAGGAATTGAAGCTGATATAAAAGATGCCAAAGCTGTTTGCGATGCTTTGGAAATTGAACATTTTGTAGTAGATCTAAAAGAGGATTTTAAAGCTATCGTAGAGAAGAATTTCATTGAAGAATATTCTTCTGGTCGCACCCCAAATCCCTGCGTTATTTGTAATCCAACTATAAAGTTTGGTAAATTCATGGAAGCAGCGTTCAAATTAGGTGCCGATAAAATTGCCACCGGACATTACATTCAGCTTAAAGAAGATAATAATAAGTTTAAAATTCTAACTCCAGCAGACGCATCTAAAGATCAAACATATATGATCTGGAAATTAAACCAGTTCCAACTTTCCAAAACTCTTTTTCCTATTTCAAAATATCAAAAATCAGAAATTCGCAAAATTGCGATTGAACTTGAGCTTCCCATACATTCCAAGAAGGATAGTCAGGAGATCTGTTTTATCAAAGGTCATTATGAAGATTATTTAAAAGATCACATTGTTTTCACTCCTGGAGATATCACTTTGCCTGATGAAAGAATTATTGGCAAACACCGCGGTCTTGCACTCTATACGATCGGACAGAGAAAAGGACTCAACACTCCCTGGAAATGCCCGTTATATGTTATGAAACTAGATGTAATGAACAACAAACTTGTAGTTACAGAAGATCCCGATGATCTGTTAGCTGATGCTTTTGAACTTGAGGATGTGAATTGGATAGCTGGAAAGAAACCAGAGGAAATGGTAGGAATATCTATCCAAATCCGTTATAATAGTTTTCCCGTTCCAGTAAAAAATATTCAGGAAAAAGAAAATTTACTATTAATTGAATTGGAAAATAGTACTCGAGCCATCACACCCGGTCAGTCAGGAGTATTTTACAAAGACAACCAATTACTTGGCGGCGGGATAATAAAATGAGGAATGAGAAATTAGGAATTAAAGATTGGCTAGACTTGACTTAAGAAATTCGGTATTCTTCCTTTATCTCTCAACCGAAGACTTGAGTTAAGAACAGATAGAAACAGATAGAAATTATGAATGAGGATTGGAGATTATAAATTATGAGTTTTAAATTGAAAAAAGGAAAGAAAAAAATACACATTATTGTAGGAGCTAGACCGAACTTTATGAAAATGGCTCCCCTTTACAAAGAGTTTGCTAAATTTCCAGAAGAATTTGAGATCAAGTTGATCCACACAGGACAGCACTACGATGAGCGCATGAGTAAATTTTTCTTTGATGATCTGCAGATGCCCAAACCGGATGAATATCTGGAAGTTGGAAGTGGAACTCATGGAAAACAAACTGCAAAAATAATGGAAAGATATGAGAAAATTTTACTGAAAGATAAACCCGATCTTGTTATCGTTGCCGGTGATGTGAACAGTACTTCCGCCTGTGCAATTGATGCTGTTAAACTACATATTCCGGTGGCACATTTAGAAGCCGGACTTCGCAGTTTTGCTCGATCTATGCCAGAAGAGATCAACCGTATCCTCACCGATGCAATCTCCGACTATCTGTTAACACCTTCCCCTGACGGAGATGAGAATCTCTTGGTTGAAGGCATTCCAAAAGAGAAGATATTTTTTGTAGGAAACATCATGATCGATTCACTTATACAATACAAAGATAAAGCAATGAAATCCAATATTCTAAGTAGAATTAATATTGATTCGACACAGGATTACGCACTTATCACGCTGCACCGTCCATCTAATGTTGATAACAGAGAAGGACTGCTCATAATCCTGAATGCTTTTGAAGAAATTTCAAAATCGATCAATCTCATCTTCCCCATCCATCCACGCACAACAAAGCAAATACAAGCTTTTGATTTAGAAGATAAAGTTAAAAATATGAAGAATCTGCATCTTATCCCTCCAGTTGGTTATTATGACTTTCTTAAACTTCAGATGGGTGCAAAATTTATCCTTACTGATTCGGGTGGGATTCAGGAAGAATCAACCTACTTTGGTATTCCCTGTCTAACCTTGCGACCAAATACAGAACGCCCAATTACTATTACTGAAGGCACAAACACTCTGGTAAAATTAAATACTGTTGACATTATAAATGAATCCCAAAATATTTTGTCAGGAAACATCAAGAAGGGTAATATTCCAAAATACTGGGATGGAAAAACTGCTGAACGTATTGTAAAAATTTTTCGAATAAAATAATAAGAGGGGTTCAAATGAAAAAAATTCTATTATTCATGCTTCTGCTGATAACGTCGATATTATATGCAGAATATGTTGGAAAAGAGGACGCAATAAAAATGCTTCAACAGGCAAAAGCAGAGAATTATCCGGAAAGTAATGAAATTTATATTTCTAATCAAATTGCCAATCTGGATAAAAATTGTCTGGGATATGAGATTTCGGAATCTTATAAGAGAATCCTAACTGAAGGAGCTAAAAAAAACAACTCTGTGTCATTTTGGTATGATACTAATTATGGAGCAATAGAAGTTCTCAATATTGAACTTATCAAGAAAAGCGGTGAAATAATTTCTTTTGATCCGAACGAAATTCTGCAGGAAAAAGATAACAGTTTTATGGGGAACAGTAATATTTATTCTGAAACTTCCAAGATTCTGACTGCTGAAATTCCCAATATGGAAATTGGTGATATTATTTATACAAAACAAAAAAATATTATCAAAAAAGCAAGTATGGAAAACAACTATTTTAGTTCTTTTAACATTGAAACTTATTCAAAATATCTCAACGACTACCTTGAAATTACTATTCCAAAAAGCAAAAAATTATACATCCACGAAATAAATAAAAAAGATTTTAAATATGATTTTTCTAAAGAAGAAAAAGGTGAAAATATCATTTATTATTGGAATACGAAAAATAATCCTAAAATAATTTATGAACCAAGCATGGAAATGTTCAATTTATTTGCATTCCATATCAAGATGACAACTGTGGAAAGTTGGGAAGAAATTTCCCGCTGGTATTACAACATTGTGAAACCGCACATGGAAGTGAATGATGCCATTAGAGAAAAGGTAGAAGAATTAACAAATGGTATTACCTCAAGGAAAGAAAAAGCAGCAAAATTATTTTATTGGGCTGCTTATAATATTCGTTATCTTGGTGTGGATAAAGAAGAAAATAGACCCGGATTTGAACCACATGATGTAACTTATACATTTGAAACCAGGGGTGGAGTCTGCCGTGATAAAGCTGCATTATTAACAGCAATGTTAAGGGAAGCTGGAATTGGATCCGATGTTATTTTGATATCTTCCGGTTCCAGGTTGAATCCCCAAGCTCCAACGTTATGGTTCAATCATGCCATTACGGTTTCTTATGATGAAGAGGGCAATCCTGAATTTATCTTTGATCCTACAGATGAAAATACAAAAGATTTTCTTCCAAAATATGAAGAAGATAACTCATATCTGATTGCTTCTGAAAAAGGGAGTACTTTGCTAACCACTCCCATTTCTAATCCCTTAGAAAACAATTCAACTGTAAATATCAATCTGGAAATTGATGAGAACTATAATGCGACCGGAACTATTGAGTATCTCTTTTCCGGATTTTCCGATACTGTGATAAGATCAATGTTTTCAAGACTTAATAATTATGAATTCAAAAAAACAGTTGCAAAATTTGTGAGCAGTTTACATCCAAATACCAAATTGATCAGTTTCGATTATATTGATCCAGAAAATAAAGAGAAGAACATGAAGATAACAGCTGATATAGAAATTGATAATTACATTTCATCATCTGCAAACAGAATTTTTATTCCTTTTGAACCTTCCCGTTTAAATCTCAATTTTTTCTATAACTATGTGATGCAGCCTTTTGGATTAAGCGAAAGAAAATATGGTTTCAAACTTATGGGTACTTTCAGCTTTGATATTAATTATGAGATCGAATTTACGAAAAATCTTGAATCACCATCTGTGCCGGATTTGGAACTTCTCAACTTTGAAGGATTTAAATCTACTTTTAAATCCGATCATAAAGGAAATAATATGAAATTCAATTATCATTTTGAAAATAATAAAATCCATTTTAAGCAAGAACAATTTCAGGAAATAAAACAAAAACTGGCAAATTTAACGAAATATGAGAATCTTTATATTATTGCTAACATTGGAGGAGAAAATGATTAAGAAAATATTCACCTTATTGTTGATCGTTTTAGCATTTAATTTATTTGCAGATAGAATAGATGAGATCATAAACGATGTTCCCGGACTTAATGAATATCCCGATGCTTCTGCTTTGAACGTATTAACCGAGATCGAAATTATAGTGGAAGAAGATTTCAGTTCTCAAAGGCACATTTTCTATGTTAAGAAAATACTGAATTATAAAGGTAAGAAACGCTATTCCGATGTTAAAATAACTTATAATGCAGATTTTGAAGAAGTAGAATTGGGACACTGTTTTGCGATCGATACGGAAGGGAGCAGAATTGAAATTCCTGAAAATCAAATTTATGATATGAATGATACGGAATCTATAATGTCTCCGAATTATATTAATTTCCGTGAAAAGATCATCAATTTCCCGCAGATCGAACCGGGATATTTTGTTGTGGTAGATTATACTATTATCAATAAAAGATGTGAACCAGTTAACGGTGTTGAACATTTAAAAGAAACAAACCCGTATTTGAATAAGATATTCACGATAAAATTCCCTAAAAAGTTCAAATTAAATTATCATCACGATAAAGATATTGTTAACTTCACTAAAAAAGAAGAGGGGAAATTTGATGTTTATTCATGGAATGTAAAAAACACAGTTATCTACAAGGAGGAAAATAATTCTCCATCTCTTCTAATTTCCGGCACTCCTATTGTTTTCAGTTTCTATAAGGATTGGCACGAACTGGCTGTAGAAAAATTATCGAAATTGAAAAATATTGAAACAGATGCCTCTATTACCGAACTTGCAAAAACGATCACAGAAAATTGCGATGATGATGAATCCAAAGTTCTAACAATTTACAAATATATAGCAGAAAATTTCAACGAAAAGAAATCATATATTTCTGAAATAGATTTCACACCAGAACCGTTAAGTGAAGTTTTCGAGAAAAAATTCGGTTCGGAAAAAGATCTCACTGCTTTATTCATAGCTTTATTAAAATCCGCCGGAATAAAAGATGTTTATCCTGCTGTTATTCTCTCTAAAAACAACAGGTTTTCTGAAATACAGGAAAAATATGCTGTAAATAATTTTATGGATAATATCTGCGTTTTTTGGAATAATGATCTTTTTATCCCGGGAAATAGTTATATGCCTTTTGCATTTACAGGAAATAATGAAGCAAACATTTTAGTTGGAGACGATAAATATGAACTCATTAAATACAAAACTGAAAATACAGTATATGAGAGAAATACTTTCAATTACTCTGTGAAAAAAAATAGTGCAAAAATTATAGTTGAGTCCGAAAGTGCCGACAATATGAATTTCAGAAAAAGACAAATGTTTCTGAATATGCCCGATGCTCAACGAAAGATATGGTTCAATCAATCACTCGGAGAAAAATCTGCAAAACTTACCGATGGACCGAATTTCTTGAATTTTGATAATATCAACGAAAATTTAAAAATGACATATACGCTGGAGTATAGTGATTTTCTGGTTGATCAGAAACCATATAAATATTTCAAAATGCTGCCGCTGAATTTCTCTTTGGATGTTACACTAAATGAAAGAGACAACGATTATCAAATTTTCAATAAGATATTTATCCGGGAAAATTTTATCATTGATATCAGCGATATAATTAAGAAAAAAGAGAAAATTGAACTTCTAAATTCTATAAATAAAACAACGGAATTTGTGATCAACGATAGAATAGCATATTTCAAAATGGAGTCTAAAATAGAAAAAACAAAGATCATTATTAATAGAGAGATTTATATCCCAGAATGTATTGTATCAAATAGTATGTATTCGGAATTTAAGCAGTTCATTCTCTCAATTCAAAATCCGATAAATAATATGGTCTTTTTGAAATGAAAAATATATTCTTTATACCAGTTGCATCAGATTTCTTGAGCAAAAATGAACTTGAAAAAGTAATTATTTCAAATTCTGCTAAATTAAACAAACTTTGTAAAAAGCGAATTAATGCAAAAGAAATTTTAGAGGCAGAAAAAGTCTTTTATTTTATTGTTACAGGCGGTACTGAAGCACAGGTATTTAAATTACATAAAATTAGAGACAAGCAATTTAAAAATGAAGAAATTGTTCTTTTGGCTTATGAGAGTAATAATTCTCTTGCAGCCAGCATGGAACTTCTTGCTCGTTTTAATCAAATTGGCAAGAAGGGTAGAATAATCTACCTACCAGCAAATGAAACATCTGAAATTCAAACCGCAAATATCCAAAAAATAAATGGGAAAGGACAACTTGCCGGAAGCAGAATCGGTGAGATCGGAAAACCATCCGACTGGCTGGTTGCAAGCAGTCCGTCTGCCAGAACGGTAAAAGAAAACTGGGGTGCTGATGTTATTCATATTAAGATGGAAGAACTTAAAACACTATATTTAGAAATTTCTGATGAAGATTGTATGCAAAATTTTTATGATCTCACTAAAAATTCTCAAGAAATAATTGAACCTACAAACACAGATATTCTTAATAATATAAAAGTATATTTGGCAATGAAAAAACTAGTTGAGAAATATGCTCTTGATGCAGTTACTTTGCGCTGTTTTGATCTGGTACTCGATCTTGGGACTACTGGATGTTTTGCACTTTCACACCTTAATGATGAGGGGATCATTGCCGGATGTGAAGGTGATATGATCAGCACAATTGGTATGCTGCTTGTTTATAAGAAGACGGGTAAGATTCCCTGGATGGCAAATCCTTCCAGATTAAACATAGAAAATAATTCCATAATTGTCGCCCATTGCACAGTACCAAGAACAATTGTTAAAGATTACACTATCCGTTCACATTTTGAATCAGGGATCGGTGTGGGAATTCAAGGAACTTTTCCAAAAGGTGATGTTACCATTTTCCGTATTGGTGGTAATAACCTGAATAAAGTATGGCTGGCAAATGGTAAAATTGTCCAAACATCTAAAGAGAATGATCTTTGCCGAACACAGATCGAAGTAAAATTGAATTCAGAATATAATATTGCTGATCTATTGCATGAACCACTTGGGAATCATTTAATTATTGTACCGGGAAGATTTGAGAATTTGCCAATAGTTTAAATCCAATACAACCATTGCGGAAGCGTCCAGCTATCCGCAAGGTTTTAAGTTACCTTCGCAATGGTTAAAAACCTTGCGAATGGTGAAAAAGAATCAAAAGCAGTTCAACCATTGCGAAGGAAAGCAAGAAAGTTTTTCAATCATTACAGAGAACGTTGTCCATCAGACAAGCAAGAAGAATTCTATCATCATTTTCTTGAAAAGCAGGAAGAAACAATGATGAAAGCCGATGCATCATCCTCAAGGTTTTAAGTAGTTTTGCAAAAAAAAACCTCTCCTTAAAGAAGAGGTTAAATACTATTTCTAAAAGATCAGATTTTAAATAATTGAGTCAAACTTACTAGCTATTTTATTTTTACCAACAAGACCAATAATTTGAGATTCAACTTTTCCATCTTTAAAGAAGAGCAATGTAGGAATAGACATGATCTGATATTTTGCTGCAATAGCAGGACTGTCATCAATATTCAATTTTACAGCTTTGATCTTACCTTCATAATCAGCAGCAACTGTTTCGAGCAATGGTGTTAATGCTTTGCAGGGTCCGCACCATGGTGCCCAAAGATCTATAACAACGGGAATATCCGATTTAAGTACTTCTAGTTCAAATGTATCTGCAGTAACTTCTAACATATTCTTTTTCCCTATTCTATTACTGCCAAGATATCAGATCTTGAAATTATTACTAATTTATTATCTTCAATATCTACTTCAGTGCCACCATATTTTGCATACAATATTTTATCACCAATCTTAACTAGCTCCTGCAGATCTTCATCTGTTCCAACGGCAATAATTTTACCGATTTGTGGTTTTTCCTTGGCAGTATCAGGAATGATAATGCCACCAACATTCTTCTCTTCTAGTTCTGTTACTTCGATAACTACACGGTCATCAAGTGGTTTTAATTTCATAATATCCTCCAACTTTTTTTTATACAAACTAATCTATTTTTTATTATTAGCAAACCTTTTTTGTGAGTGCCAGCTTTTTGAGTCAATAAAAATATTATTTATCTTTTATGTTCTTTGTAATCTCAGTAATATTAATTTGCTCCTGTTCTCCATTTGCTAAATTTTTCAAGATAATTTTATCATTTTCCAGCTCATCTTCACCTAAGATTAAAGCAAATTCAGCACCTGTTTTATTTGCCGCTTTCATCTGTGCATTCATCGATGTTTTATCTGGATCGAATTCAGTGGAAATTCCATTTTCTCTCAATTCCATAATTATTTTTATTCCTGCTATTCTGGCTTTATCACCTAGAGTAACCAGATAAACTTTGGGAGTTTGTTGTTTTCCAAAGGATAATTTTTCTTCTTCCATTGAGAGAAGCAATCTTTCAAAACCTCCGGCAAA
>JAGGWC010000069.1 GCA_021157645.1 Candidatus Cloacimonadota bacterium
GGAGCAGATACAGGATGGATCGATGATATTACATTTCCGCCGACAATAACTTATGACAATGATCTTGCCGGTCAGAATATTTCTGGTGCTACTGTAATAAATGCAGGTAATACCGAAAATTATGAAATTTCAATAAAGAATGTTGGTAATAATTTTCAAGATTCCTATACTGTAAGGTTGATGAAATCAAATGGAGAAGAACTATCTTCCATTCAGATAAATGCGACGATCGAACCTGACGAAATAGTTGAACATACACTAACATGGAACGTACCAGCTAATGAACCGCAAGGAATAACCGGAATTTATGGAATAGTAGAATTAGAAGGAGATGAGAATCCTGCAAATGATGCAACTGAAACTTTGCAGGTACAAGTATTTCCAACCGGCATTATGGAGATTTCTATAGGTAATGGAACGATAACGGATGTACGGAATCCTGTTTGTTTTGAATATAAGAATAGTCTATCTGAATGTCTTTATTTTGCTGATGAAATTGGCATTTCAGAGGGCTTTATTACTTCAGTAACATATCAGAATAATTTTTCAACTAATCTTTATAACAAACCAACAAATGTTTGGATTGGAGAAACCACTCTCACTAATCTTACCGATATTTGGATACCTGCTACTCAATTAACTCAAGTTTTTAGCGGAACTGTAAATTATCCTTCCGGACAAAATAGTATAACAATAGATTTTGCACAGCAATACTATTATCAAGGTAGCAATCTGGTTATTATGGTGCACAGACCAATGGAGGAACAAACTTTTGGTTCAACTGATTATTTCTTTCATAGTACCACACCAGAGCATTTGGACAGAACAAAATATGAAAGAGATGATACAGAAGTATTAGATCCGTATAACCCTCCAGTGGGATGGGGATATGAAAGTTTTCCAAATATAACAATTTCATTTTTTCAGGGACCAATGGGTAATGTGGAAGGATATGTGATAGATGATAATGGAAATCCCATTAGTGGGGCAGAAGTAATAATCGAAGAGAATCAAATGGTGAATCAAACAGATGATCAAGGCTATTATTTTTTTGGGAATGTTGCTGTTGGAAATTATAATTTAACTGCATCAAAGTTCGGTTATTCTCCTCAAACCAATACCGGAGAAGTTTTGGATGGTCAAACTATACAAATTGATTTTGAATTAATACCGTTAGGTTTTGTCACAGTTACAGGACATGTGGTTGGGAGTGATTTTCCTAATGTTGGTTTAGATGGAGCTGAAATAAGTATCTCAGGTTTTGCCAATTATGATGTAGTTACTAATGAAAACGGTGATTTTATTGTCGAAGAAATTTATACTAATATTATCTATGAAATTAATATTATTTATAATGGATATGATGCTTATGCTGATGAACTGACCGTTGGCTCGGTAAATCTGGACATTGGAACTGTAATACTATCAGAATCGACATTACCACCAGGAAATATAATTGCTATACAAAATGAAGAAGGAACTTTAGTTGATCTTAATTGGAATTCTCCCGGGCAAGGTGGTGGAGAGTTTCGATATGATGATGGTTTGCAAGTTTTCCAGATTGGCTTGGGTGATCCAGTTCCAAATGCAGTTTTTGGTTCTATTCATCCTTACATTTCAATTATTAATGAAGTTTCCTGGTATCTTACATCAGAATTCGCTGATCATACTCAAGTAAAAATTATAATTTTTTCTTTAGATTACTATAATATTCCTGATCGTGATGAAGTCCTTTATATTTCCGGCTTTATACCGAATGTGGACGATGAATGGAATACTTATGAATTACCAGAAGAAGTTGAAGCCTTTAGTGGTTTCTTTGTGGGAGTGATAACACCAAATCAATATACTTCAATTGGTTTGGATGATGGTGAAGGCGAACCATGGATTTTCCAAAGCGGAACTCAACTAAGTATTGAAAACTGGATGGATGAGGACGATGAATGGATCGATATTGGTGATATAAACTCAATGTTCCAAAAAAACATGATGATAAGAGCTCTTGGAATTAATCTTGGAAATACAAGTTCACAAAATTTTGTAGAACACGGCTTGGAAGCTGATTCTTGGAATGATAACAATAGAGAATTCGAAGGTTATAACGTTTACAGATTCTTTGAATATGAGCAAATGAACCCAGAGAACTGGGATTTAATTGCGTCCGCAATAGAAGATTCATCTTATACTGATACGAGTTGGGACGAACTTCCTAACGGAGATTTCCAATTTGCAGTACTGGCATTGCATACTAATGGAATCGAATCAATTCCAGCTTTTTCACAAATTATTTCAAGAACAACTTCTGATATTGAACCTGAAGTAGTGAAAGTGGTGAAAACTGCTCTACATGGGAATTATCCGAATCCGTTCAATCCTTCTACAATTATTTCTTTTTCTTTAACTGCACAGGATGTTAAGAATGCAAAGTTAGAAATTTATAATTTGAAAGGACAGAAAGTTAAAACATTTACAGATTTTCAAATCACCCAATCTTCAAATCAACAAATTACATGGAAAGGAGATGATGAAAATGGAAATTCTGTCGCTTCGGGAATATATTTGTATAAATTGAAGTACGGTAATTATACATCTACAAAGAAAATGATCTTGATGAAATAATAGTTGTTTTTATAAATCTATCAAAGGGGCTGCTTTTAATGGAGCACATTTTTTTTGTCCCCCTCATAAAGGGGAAATAAAGGGGGTTTATCTTTGCTAATAGGGGAGATGTCCTATCAGGACAGAGGGGTTTCTTTTGCTTCTATCCGTTAATCCCTAATTCCTCATTCCTAATTATTCACAAGGAACAACC
>JAGGWC010000112.1 GCA_021157645.1 Candidatus Cloacimonadota bacterium
AACCAGAATTCAGGTTTTCGTAGACGGCTGAGCAGCATTGCCTGCCGAATTTCAGAGAGCATATTACTGGAGTCATTTGAAGCTGATCCATCCACACCCAAACTTACAGAAACTCCTACTTTAAGCATCTCTTTTATTCTGGCAATTCCGGAACCAAGACGCATATTAGAGGATGGGCAATGCGCAATTCCCATTCCGCATTTTCCCATTTTTTCAATCTCTTCATCAGATAAATGTACAGCATGAGCTACCCAGGCATTCCCATTTATCCAACCCAGTGACTCTATATATTTTGCAGGTCTCATTCCAAATTTTTCTATGCAGAAATTTTCTTCATCAATTGTTTCTGCCAGATGTGTATGGAACATCAGGTTTTTCTCTTTTGCTAATTCAGCAGTTTGTTTCATCAACTCTGATGTTACAGAAAATGGGGAACATGGCGCCAGTGAAATTCTTATCATTGCACCATCATTGGAGTCGTGATATTTTTTTATCAATCTAAGAGAATCTTTCATGATCTCTTCTTCTGTTTGAACTACATCATCCGGTGGAAGTCCACCATCTTTTTTACTTAATGACATCGAGCCGCGAGTTGGTTGAAAACGAATTCCCAAAGATTGAGCAGCTTTAATTTCAATGTCAATCAGTTCATTATTACATTTAGCTGGAAAGAGATATAGATGATCTGAACTTGTTGAAACTCCACTTAACATCATCTCTAAAAGTCCGGTTTGAGCACTTGTAAATATCGCTTCATCATTCATTTCCCGCCATACTTCATAATGATTAACCAACCAAGGGAACAACTCTTCGTCCTGCATCCGTGGGATATTCCGAGTTAAAGATTGAAATAAATGATGATGAGTATTGATGAATCCGGGTAGAACAACCATTCCAGTTGCATCTATTACTTCATCAAAATTTTCTTTATATTGTTGTTTGCCAATAGAGATAATTTTATCACCTTCTATTAAAATATGACCACCGCTCCATTCTTCCATTTTATTGTTCATCGTTGCGATGTAACTCGGGTTTTTAATTAAGATTTTTTTCATAATATTTCCTCTAATAATTTGTAAAAGCGATAAACTGGAAATCCCATTACATTAAAATAACAACCGGAGATCTTTTGCACAAACTGACTTCCCAATCCTTGGATTCCGTATGCACCTGCTTTATCCATTGGCTCCTTAGTATTTATATATTCCTCGATTTCATATGCGCTAAGATTTCTAAAGAACACTTTAGTTTTTTCATAACCGGAATAGATTTGATGTTTATATGAAATTGCGACACCTGTGTAAACATAATGAAATGTTCCGGATAGGCGGGTAAGAAATTCTGCAGCTTGGAGTTTGCTTTCCGGTTTTTCGAGTATCTCTGAGTCTTGGTAAACAATTGTATCGCTACCAACAATCAGATAATCATTATCCACAATTTTTCTTATTGCAAGAGCTTTATTTTCTGCATGTGTTACTACTAGTTTTCTTGGATTGTTGCTAAAAGTTTCTTCATCAATATGTGCCGGCATTTGCAGTGCCTTAATCCCGATCATTTCGAATATTTCTTTTCTTCGCGGTGAAGCTGAGGCAAGTATTACCTTTTTATTTTGTAGAAAAGAATGGATCATTATAAATTACTTCTTATTGAAAATTTTATCAACTAAATTTGTTTGAGTTACATATTCTCGTATCAATACTAAATCAGGATGGAAATCCAATTCACCCCAATTTTCTTCATTACATTTTGAAAAATGTACAGGATATCCTTTATCAATAATTCTCTGGATCGCTTTTAAATAGAATACATCTTTATTCTCAGGATGACGAACCATCTCTTCTAATGTATTTACATATATTTGAGGTCCATGTCCGCTGAATTTAATAATTCCTACCGATTCACCGTTTGCCGAGTTTGGATTAATTTTTTTACTAACCTCTAAAACTAATCCGTCTTTGTGAATTATTTTCATATCATCTTCATCATACTCACTTTTTTCATCCATTACCATTGTGATGTTATTTTTGCTTTTCATGAGATTTGTAATGACATTTGCAGTAAACATATCATCACCATTTATAGTTATGAATTCATCCAGCATGAGATGTCGTGCCATCCAAACGGAAATCAGGTTATTCGATACATCATAGAAAGGATTATATATCGTATTGATATTAAAATCTTTCTTATATTTTTGTAGTTTTGCCTCGATCTGTTCTGCTCGATAACCAACAATTATTGTTACATCCATTATTCCCGCTTCTTGCAGACTATGTAATTGTGCTTCTAATAAAGTGAGCCCTTCTCCAACTTCTAAAAGGCTTTTAGGTGTGTTTTTGGTTAATGGATAAAGCCTGGTTCCCTTACCTGCTGAAATTAAAATAGCTCTCATAATTATTCCTTTTCTCATTCGCTTCTTAAACCAATAAAAGGTTGCGATAATAAATGTCCATGATTTTATTGAAAGTGAATCGAACTTGACAATATCTCTCATACAAATTTGTTACACAATGATTCTTGAGTGTGGCTAAGAAAAGTATGAGAGGGTATCTTTTGATAATGATAAATAATAACGAAATTTTCTGGGAAAAGGGATTAACAGTAGAAAAATTGCTGAGAGAAAATAATTTTCTAATTCATCTCAGTATTGTTAAAATAAACGATCAGCTCATCAATAAAAGATCCTTTGCAACTCAGATAATTAGTGATAGTGATGACATAAAAATAATACATTTGGTGGCTGGCGGTTAATGAAAAAAATTAAATTGAATACTAATAGAAGATTTTAACTACTTATGAATGAAAATAAAAATAAATTTAAAGAATATAATAAGCAGATGTTCAGGGATTATAAAAAATCCATTAAGCATGCCATATTTGATGAAACATTGACCCTTTATATATTAAGACCAATTGCCTTTATTTTTGTTAAATTGTTTTATCCAACTTCCATTACACCAAATCAAGTTTCTTTAATGACGACAATAACCGGAATTATAAGTGCATATTTTTTCTCACGTGGTGATGTTGTTAGTTTTGTAATTGCAGGCTCATTATACTTTTTAGCCTTAGTTTTGGATTGTGTTGATGGAATGATAGCTCGTTTAAAAAATAATGGTACCGCAGTTGGAAGAATTGTTGATGGCTTTTCAGATTACATTGTTGGAACATCAGTTTATATAGGAATGGGAATTGGCTTTGGAAAAGGATTAATCAAATTAGAATTCTTACCTTTTAGTTATTGGTGGTTTTTAGTAATTGCTGCTATCAGTCATATTATTCATGCAATGTTAGTTGATTATTACAGATCTGAATTCATGGCACATGGTTTGGGTAAACAAAAATCAACATGGGAAGAAAAGAAAAAATTCTCAGATGAACTTAAGAAGATTAAGCATCAGAAGAATAAATTGTTTGAGAAAATCTTAATCGCTGTATATCTTGGATATTCACACTTACAGCTATTTAAAATAGACACAGGGATGAATACAAAAGAAGAGTATAATAAATTGGCATATTTCAAATCAAATAAATTATTGATAAGATTATGGTTTTGGATTGGACCGACTGCCAGTGCATTTATTATAATTATTTCCGCCTTTTTATTTAGACCAATTATTTTCTTCGCTTTCACCACCGGACTTGCTAATATTTACATGATCATTTTATGGATAATTCAAGTGAAGGTAAATAAAAAAATCCTTATAAAGAAATAAGAATTTATAAGGATTTTTTGGTTATTACATGAGTTCTTTCTTAATTTTTTCAACAAAATCAATCGCCCTTTGTGTTGACTTACCATCGTTAAAATAGAAGCAGTCGAAAAGCATTTTCTTATGTACTTCTTTATATTTATTCTCTGCAAGGTTATCTGAAATCATTTCTAAAATATGGATTGATTCATCATAAATGTCTACATTATTCAGAATATTCATCTCATCCGGCATTTTATGTAATTTCTTATATTGATTATCGATAATGATCAAAGGTTTCCCGGTAATTAAATACTCATAATTCACTGAAGATGTGTCACTTATCATAATATTGGAAACAGCAAAATCATACATAGTATCATTAAATCGTAAATTAGAGGGATTAGAAAAATATATATTTTTTAGTCCTTTTAGTTTTGCCCAAATTTTAATTTCAGGAATATGCTTTGCATCATGAGAATGTGGGCGGATGATCAGGTTATATTTCGATGAAATTTCCCTACAGAATTTTTTTACATATTTGTCAAACGTACCTTTTCCGAATCGCCATGTGGGTGCATATAGAACTGTTTTTTTACTACGATCTTTTATTCCAAGTCTTTTAAATACGGCTTCTTTGTTGATGTCGCCATTTATATACTCATCAAATCGCATATTACCGATTTTTATTAAACGTTCGGAAGGGATTTCTACACCAGAATCATTAAGCCTGGCTAAATGCTTTGGACCGGAAACAAAAATATATTCATAATTTAAAAGATTTTTAGGTCCAACTCGATTGCCTCCATAAGGTTTATCACCGGTACCATGACCAACAAAAATACGGATACATTTGCCTGGATTGCTCTTAATATTGATATTTGAATGAGAAAAAACAATTCCTTCACCATCAAATTCCTGTGTGATATTTTTTTTTATTACACGGGGAGTATTAAGAAATGTACGATACTGTGATTCGGCATTCATTCCTCTGAAATAACGTTTAAATTGCAGTAAACGATCAAATTTCTTTACAACATATACACCACCTATTTTTTCATAAATAGGTTTAGAATATGAAAATTGATACATCTGGAATGCATAGTAATAAATATTCATAACTTAATCCTTAGAATGCACAATTGCATTATCATCTTTTTTAAAATCCCATTGTTTCACTGTTGTTTTCCAGTCACCATAGCGATAGGAAAGGTAACCTTCATAGTCTTGGGGAATGAGATAATCTTTTTTATCAAATTTAATTTTGGTAAGTTTATCGTAGAACTTTGCAGGAGCAGATTTGAGTACCGGTGATTTGATGCCTACAGTCCAAAAATAATCATTGTTCACCTTTCTCTTGAGAAATATGTCCAGCATCACTTCGCCTTTCTTCATGAATTTTTCATAATTACGGACTTTTATCATGCGAAGTTCTCTCTTTCTAAAAGGTCCTATATCCTTATTATAAAATCTAGTACTAATACGGTAACCTTTAAAAATGAGTTTTATAACTATTTTCAGCAATTTCCAGCGATCGGATATGTACATCGAAATATCCATATCGTTATCCCATGGTAATAATCTGTTCTCGCGAATAACACCTAAAAGGGTGCCACCTTCTAACCAATAGTCTACTTTGCATTTTTCTAATTCTGTTGTAACTGCATGTAACAATTTTAGTGCAATTTCTATGTTTTTGCCTTCTAATCTGGTTTTTCCTGACACTTATTTCTCCTTCATTATTTCATCAATCTTTGCTTTTACCCGTTGAGTTGACTTGCCATCTAATCCAGTAAAAAAGTAATTTCTATATTCTATTAATTTTGTTACCATTTTTTGTGTTGGATTTAATGCAGATTTAACAGCAGGAAGCAGATCTTCCGGTTTAAACATTTTCGGGAAAGCTCCATCCAGCCAGTCTTTTGGATCGATTGAAACAGATTCCATCCCGTCTGAGTGTTTTAATTTTGATTCCGGTAAAACATAAATTATTCCATGTTTTCCTAAAGCCAAAAATTCATTAATTACACTCGAAGTGTCACTGATAAGTGTATCTGCGAGAAATAGATATGGATAAATGTCATAATCTTTTTTTTCAATCAAGAATACATCGCTGTGTTTTTTAGCCAGTTTTTCGTAGAATTTGTGCTGAGAATGTGAAGCATATTTTCCACCCCAACTGTATGGATGTAATTTAATTATCAGATTGTATTCCGGCAACAAATCTGTGATGCAAGATTGCACATAGCTTATACAGCTTGGTTTGTAAGAAGGTGCAAAAAGAACAGTTTTTTTATTTGGGTTAATCCCGAGTTTTTTAGTTAATGCAGCATTATCATAATATCCTTCCCAAAATAAGGGATCAAGTTTTGGAAGCCCTGTAAGATAGAAGTCAGCTAAGTTTTCCCAGCCCAAACTTTTAATGTAATCTAACCAATATTGCCCTTCCAGAAAGACATGATAATGATAATTCTTTTGCTTTTGGATATTTCTAATGCGTAAAGTTTTTGTTCCGACTCCATGATCCAGATGCACCCGAACAACATCTCCATAATTCTTAGGATTTTTTAGCACATCTCCACTAATCACAAGATCAAAACCGTTAGTTTTATCTGTTATTTTTATCCCCATTTTAATTAATCGCTCTTCAATTTGCTTTCTTTGAGGAAGCAGAAAAATTCCTAAAAACCTTTTCTCATCTTTACCTACATAAAATTGAATATCGTATTTAGAATCATCCTTCATCACCTCGTAAAGTGGCATCAAAGAATTGAAATAGTATTCTTTTTTTAAATCGAATAAGACTTTTATCATTATCGCAAATATCCTTTTTTGAATTTTTCATGGTAGAGTACTTGAAATTTCCTAAATAAATTCAAAGGTTTTTTTTTGTTTTCTAATTCATTATTATTTATGATATCTTCTAAATTATTAATAAGATTTTCACATATTTTTCCATCAATATATGGGTTGATCTCTTTAATGTGATTAATTCTATTTTGATGGAACTCTTGCGGATCTGCAAGGCTTCTATCAATAGCTTCTCGCAATTGAGAAGACTGTGTAATGTCAATTCCCTTATTCTTTCTGCTCTGTGTCCTATATGTTACTATAGGTTTATCAAGGATCATAAATTCATAAGTGACTGATGAAGTATCTGTAATCAGAATATCTGCGAGATGTAGATATGGCGTGATGTCGTAATCATTTATTATTTTGATGTTATTAGAACTTTTTATACTGTCTCTTATTTCCTTATCCATCAACTCATGAAATTTTAGAAACCAGATCTCATTTTCATTGATTATGTTTGGGATTAATGGAAGCAAGCTCTCTGCTGATTGCATTTTTCTGCTGTGTGTTGGAGCAAAAAGTATTACTTTTTTCTTTTTTGGAATATTGAATCTTTCTTTTAAATTATGGGTTGAATAATTAATAATATGATCTACCTTTGGCCAACCTGTTTCAACTACTAAAAAATATTTATATCTTCTTTGCAGATTAAGAAAACGTTCTGTTACAAATGGACCTGAAGTACAATAAACATCAAAGAAATGACGGACTTCATAATGAGATGATTTCTCCACTCCTAGACCATGAAAAATTTGTACTTTGATACCGGGAATTCTAAAATCAACAAAATTACCTGGAACGATCACAATATCGGCTGAGAACTTAATTGCTTCAGCAATATTCTTCAAAAGTTTATTTTGCATCAGATTTGGAAAAAGTTCTGTTCTTACTTTTTGCGAAGTAAAATAAGCAAAGGAATGTTCAGTTTTTTCTAAATATTTTACTATTGGGGAAATGATAGGGATGGAGTACTTTTTTGATATATAAAACAGTATTTTCATTATTTATTTGGTATCTTTGAATTGAAGATTATATAGTGTTTTATATCTGTCACAAGTTTCTATCAGTTCGTTATGTTTACCCATTCCAACTATTTTTCCATCATCCATTACAACGATTTTATCTGAAGAAAGAATTGTTGATAATCTGTGTGCTATCACAATTACCGTTCTATTTTTAGTAGCTTGTTCAATGGCTTTTTGCACTTTCATTTCAGCTTCAGTATCAAGTGCGCTGGTGGCTTCATCAAATATTAATATTGGTGGATTTGCTACAATAGCTCTGGCAATGCAAAGACGTTGTCTCTGACCACCGGAAAGATTGGATGCCCGAGTGTGCAGTACAGTTTTATATTTTTCAGGAAGTGAATCTATAAATTCATCAGCATAAGCTATTTTAGCAGCTTTAGCGATCTCCTCTTGAGTTGTTTTATTAAGTGTTCCGTACCTAATATTATTTGCTATTGTATCAGCAAACAAGATTGATTCTTGAGTTACAGTTCCCATAAGAGTTCGCAGGTCTTGTAATTTAATATCCTTGATATTTATGTTATCAATTAAAATCTCGCCTGAAGTAGTATCATACATTCGTTCCAGCAGATTCACCATTGTTGTTTTTCCAGAACCACTACTGCCAACTAAGGCAATTCTTTCACCTTTATTGATGGTAAGATTTATTTCCTTCAATACTTTTTCCGATCCATTATAAGAGAAATTCACATTCTTGTATTCTATTGATTTTTTAAAAGTTTTCATTCTTATCTGTGTGTTACTTTCAGTAATTTCAGATTCTCTATTCAATATTTCGGAAATTCTTCCCACAGAGACCATGGCTTTTCTGATATTAGCATAAGCTGTTGTGATTGTTTTCATTGGATGTAACATCGAGAAGATCGCTAGCATGAAAGCGATAAAGCTTCCAAACGAAAAATTCACATTAGGATCAAGAACTTGATATCCGCCGATAATCAGTACAATAACACCTGTGATAACGCTATTAAATTCGGAGAGTGGGACATTGAGAGCATGATATATCCTCGATTTTCTCCAGAATTTAAAGTGTTTATTATTGATCTCTTCAAATCTATCCATTTCATATTGTTCTCTGGAGAACGCTTTAACAATGCGCATACTATTAAGTTTTTCTTCTACATTCGAAAACATATTTGATGATTGTTGTTGAATCCGTTTAGAGTATTTCTTTATTTTATTTCCAAGAAAGTGAACAATAAGGCTGAATATTGGAAGCAGAATTAAACTTATTAGAAATAATCTTGGATTCAAGAATAAAGCGATCCAAGCAAAAATAATTATGAGTAGTAATTCTCTTAGTGAATTAAAAAGAGAATTTACAAAAAAATTTCCAATTATTTGAACATCAGAAACCATTCTGACAAGTGAGTCTCCAACTTTATTCTCATTGAAAAAAGCTAAAGATTGATAAAGATATTTTTTATAAATTAAATCTCTAATATCTTTTATTGTACGTCCTCGCAAGTTAGCAAAGAGCGCTCTTTGTCCATAATAAAAAATATTTTTTAAAATTATTAACAAGATCATTGCTCCACTAATAATCCATAAGAGTAAATGTGAATCAGTATGTAACATAACTGAATTTAAATTATCAAGGAGTGGTTCAATGGTTTCTTTATTTGTTATCTGAAAAAGGTTACCATTGGTAGTAACAAATTGAACAATTGCATCTTGCATTGCCACAAAAAAAGAGGAAATATCTTTATATAAAATCACATCTGAAGATGATTTAAATACGTTATCCATTAATGGAATTGCCAATGTAACACTTGTACCGCTGAATAATGCAAACCCCAACATGAAAAATAACCCAGAAATAAGATAGCCCCAATAGGTGAGCATAATTTTTATAATTCGCATTATATCTTTTTTCATAATTTTCCTATTTACTCAATAATTGCTTTTTAAAATTCTTTAGAGCAGGATTGTGTCAATATATTATTTGACGCTTTAAATCATAAAGATATAAGTAATTTAATCTAAAAAGTTAAATAGCAATTCACTATAAATCAATATAAATATGTATACTAAGAAAATCCTTTACAAAGGAACCTTCGATTTTTCTGTTGTTTTGCTTATAAAAAAGCAAAAGAAAAAGGAGGTATGAGATGGCATTAAATACCGAAGCCAAAAAGGCTATCATGGCAGAGTTTAAACTCCATGATTCAGATACTGGATCACCTGAGGTTCAAGTTGCTCTATTAACAACACGTATTAAAGAGATTACGGAACATTTGAAAATCCATAAGAAGGATTATCATACACGTCGTGGTCTACTCAAACTTATTGGTCAGAGAAGAAGATTGCTCGATTATATCATGAAGAAAGATATAGTTCGTTACCGTAAATTGATCAAGGCACTTGGGCTCAGGAAATAATATATTTTTTGGAGTTAACAGAAAGGGGATAAAACCCCTTTCTTTACTTTTTAGAAGAAAAACCTTAACAAAAAAAAGCAGAATAAAATATCATGCCAAAAGCTAATTATATAGCATAAATAAGAAAATGAAATACGGAGGAATGGAGCAATAAGCTAAGTTCAGTAATTCTGACTTTAGTCTATTGCTTTAATCTCCGTGAAAAAGGGCTTTAATAAAGCCGAAACAAAATTGGGCTTTGCCCAAATTAAAAGGAGAAAAAATGCACAATTTTAACATTAACAAAAAGTCAATCGAGATTGCCGGCAAAACATTAATAATGGAAACCGGTAGAATGGCAAAACAAGCTAATGGAGCTGTTTTTATCACTTATGGTGAAACCAGCGTATTAGTTACAGCAACTGCTTCTAAGGAAGCAAGGGAAGGAACAGATTTCTTCCCATTAACAGTAGATTTTATAGAGAAAATGTACGCTTCCGGTAAAATCCCCGGCGGCTTTTTTAAACGAGAAGCAAGACCTTCAACTCAAGCTACATTAAACGCACGTCTTATCGACAGACCGATCCGACCACTCTTTCCAAAAGGATTCAGGAATGCAGTTCACGTTGTGGTTACTGTACTTTCTTACGATGGTGAGAATGACCCGGGAATGTTAGGAATTTTAGGTGCATCTGCTGCTCTTTCAATTTCCGATATCCCATTCCACGGACCTTGCGCCAGTGTGAAAGTGGGTGTTGTGAATGATGAGATTATTATTAATCCAACAGTTCAACAGTTCAAAGAATCTGCACTCGATTTGGATGTTGCAGGCACAAAATCTGCAGTTGTAATGATAGAGGCAGGAGCTAAAGAAGTTTCGGAAGAAATGATAATGAATTCAATCTATGCTGGTCACGAAGTTATTAAAGAACTCGTTGCTTTTCAGGAAGAATTCATAAAAGATACCGGCAAAGAAAAAATGGAAGTTGAATTAAAAGTAACTCCTGAAGAGATCCTTCAGAAGGTAAAAAATGATTTTGGAAAAGCAATCGATGAAATTGCTCATCTTCATGGAAAATTAGAACGTTACAATGCAATAGATGCAATTAAAAAAGAGATGATGAAAAAATATTCCGACGAGCTTGGAGAAGAATCTGCTGAGCATGAAAGAAATTTTAAAAACGCTTTTGATGAGGTTTTTGCAAAATCTGTTCGTAATGCAATTTTAAAAGATAACCACCGAGCTGATGGTAGAGGAATGGACGATATCCGACCTATAACCTGTGAATTAGATATTCTTCCACGTGTACATGGTTCTGCACTCTTCACTCGTGGTGAAACACAATCACTTGGAACTGTAACTTTAGGAAACAGTCGCGATGAACAGATCATTGATGGTTTGGCAGAAGAATACAAAAAATCATATTACCTTCAATACAATTTTCCACCATACAGTGTTGGTGAAGCTGGATTTATGCGAGGTCCTGGACGAAGAGAATACGGACATGGTGCTTTAGCAGAACGTGCGTTACTTCCAATGATCCCATCTAAAGATGATTTTCCATATACATTACGTGTTGTTTCAGAAATATTGGAATCAAACGGATCATCTTCCATGGCAACAGTTTGTAGTGGAACTTTAGCTCTAATGGCTGCGGGTGTTCCACTTAAAAAACCAGTTGCAGGAATTGCCAACGGTCTTATTATGGAAGGTGATGACTTTGTTGTTCTTACAGATATTCAAGGATTGGAAGATCACTTGGGAGATATGGATTTCAAAGTAACAGGAACGAGAGATGGTATCACAGCTATGCAAATGGATATCAAAATAGAAGGAATCACAAAAGAAATAATGGAAATTGCACTAAAAAAAGCGAAAGTTGCTAGATTTTATATTTTAGATAAAATTATTGAAACAATTCCAGAACCACGTGCTGAGTTGGCAGAAACTGCTCCTCGTATCGAATCTATCAAGATTGATCCTGATAAAATCGGTGCAGTAATTGGTTCCGGTGGTAAGATGATCAAACATATCATTGAAACAACAGGTGCTGATGTGAATATTGATGATGATGGAACGGTTAGTATTTCATCAGCTAATAAAGATTCGATTGCAACAGCTAAGGCAATAATTACAGATATCGTTTCAGATCCTGAAATGAACAAAATTTATGTTGGTGAAGTTACTCGTATTGAAGTTTATGGAGCTTTTGTTAAATTCATGAGTGAAACAAAAGAAGGTTTAGTTCACGTTTCTCAATTGCACAAAGATCGTGTTGCGAATGTTGGAGATATGTTAAAACTTGGTGATAAAGTTAATGTGAAATTTATCGGTTTCGATAGAGGTAAAGTAAAACTTACAATGAAAGGTGTGGATGGAAATCCTGAGCATAAACCTGGAAGTGGTCCAAAACTTGCCCCTGCTCCGAGAAGTAATTATGGAAGAAACGACAATCGACGAGATAATAATAGAAGAGACAATAGAAGATAAAAAGTGGAGATATATTATGGATTATAAGATCAAAGATATTTCGTTAGCACAATTTGGCAGAAAAGAGATTCAAATTGCTGAGAAAGAAATGCCTGGATTGATGGCTTTGAGAGAAAAATATTCCAAAGATAAACCACTTGAAAACGTTAAAATTATGGGTAGTTTGCACATGACAGTGCAGACTGCCGTTTTAATTGAAACCCTGGCAGAACTTGGTGCAAACATCAGATGGGCGAGTTGTAATATATTTTCAACTCAAGATCATGCAGCAGCAGCAATTGCAGAATCCGGAATTCCTGTTTTTGCCTGGAAAGGTGAAACAACTGAGGAATATTGGTGGTGTACACTTCAGGCTTTATCTTTCCCGGATGGGATGGGTCCTGATCTTATTGTTGATGATGGGGGAGATGCCACATTATTTATTCATAAAGCTGTAGAATATCAAAAAGATCCTTCAATTGCAGATAAAAATTCCAACAATGAAGATTTGAATTCAATATTCTTCCTTTTAAAAAATGAAAATGATAGTAATTGGCAAACAATTGCAAATAACATCAAAGGTGTTTCTGAAGAGACAACAACAGGTGTTCATCGTTTGTATCAAATGGTAACAAAAGGTGAGTTACTTTTCCCAGCCATTAATGTGAATGATTCTGTTACAAAATCTAAATTTGACAATCTTTATGGTTGCAGGGAATCTCTTGCCGATGGAATTAAGCGTGGTACAGATGTAATGGTTGCAGGAAAGATTGTTGTTATTTGTGGTTATGGAGATGTAGGAAAAGGATGTGCTCAATCGATGAAAGGATTTGGTGCACGAGTTATTATCACCGAGATTGACCCAATTTGTGCTTTGCAGGCTGCAATGGAAGGATTTGAAGTTACAACTTTGGAAGATGCTTTACAAGAGGGTGACATCTTTGTTACTGCTACCGGTAACTGTGATGTAATTACAACTAATCACATGCAGAATATGAAAGATCAAGCAATTGTTTGTAATATTGGTCATTTTGATAATGAAATTCAGGTGAACAAACTTTATGCACTTCCTAAAATTAAAAAAGTAGAGATAAAACCTCAAGTTCATCAGATCTTCTTCCCAAATAAAAACTCAATTATTCTCCTTTCGGAAGGAAGACTTGTAAATCTTGGTAATGCTACAGGTCATCCATCTTTTGTTATGAGTAGTTCTTTTTCGAACCAGGTATTAGCTCAAATCGAACTCTGGCAAAATGAACATGAGAAAAAAGTGTATATTCTTCCTAAACAATTGGACGAAGATGTTGCCAGATTCCATCTTGAAAAATTAGGGGTTAAACTTACAAAACTTACCGATAAGCAATCTAAATATGTAGATATTCCTAAAGATGGACCCTATAAACCAGAACATTATAGATATTAAATAAAAAAATAAAGGAGTAAATCTTAAAATGGAAAAGATCATCAAGAAGATTGAAAACAAAACTGCAGTTGTTGGTGTCATTGGGCTTGGTTATGTTGGCTTACCAATGGCTGTTACAGTCGCAAGAAAAGGTTTCAAAGTTATTGGTGTGGATGTAAGTGAACATGCGGTCAATTATGTTAATGCTGGTAATAATTATATTGGTGATGTTGATGATGCCGAGCTTAAAGATCTTGTTGAAAAAGGTATGCTTAAAGCTACATTTGATTATACAGAGATGAAGAAAGCAGATGTTATTATGATCGCTGTTCCTACGCCTCTTGATAAATATCAGCAACCCAATTCATCTTATGTTCGTGCTTCTGTTAATTCTCTTGCAGAAAGTGTTTCTAAAGAGACTCTTATCATTTTGGAAAGTACAACTTATCCCGGTACAACCGAGGAAATCGTTGCACCTGCTTTTGAGGAAAAAGGTTTTAAGGTTGGAGAAGATATCTTTGTAGCATTTTCACCAGAGCGTGTTGATCCCGGCAATAAAGATTACAAAACAAATAACACTCCAAAAGTTGTTGGTGGTATGACTGCAAATTGTAGTAAAATTTCAGAAATTTTTTACAATTCAATTTTAGATGCTCCAATTCATATAGTTCCAACTCC
>JAGGWC010000200.1 GCA_021157645.1 Candidatus Cloacimonadota bacterium
GAAAATACCGCTAACTTTTTCTGACTTCGAAAATTATAAAGATGGAGGAATAAATGCCGAATCATGTATCTTGCGAAAAAAGACTTAGACAAGAGAAGAAGCGTTCAGCGGGTAATCATTATGTTAAAATGACGATTAACACACTATCCAAGAAAATGAGAAGTGATATTTCTATTGAAGAGAAAGAAACTCTTTTACACGAAGTATATTCACAATTGGATAAAGCTGCTAAAAATCACGTCATTCATAAAAGAACAGCTTCCAGAAGAAAAGCTAGAATAGCTACATTTTTCAACGCTGAGAAAGCAGAACAAAAAGAAAAAAAATAATTATTAATATATAGAACGGGCAGACATTTATAAATGTCTGCCTTTTTTATTATGTAAATTTAGTTAATTCGGAGTATTTAATGGATACAAATCTGATCATATATATTACAGTTGCGTTATTAATTGTAATTTGTGCAATTATCATTATAATTATTTTAAAAAAGAAGAAAACCGTAAGTATCGAGGGTGATACAAAGCAAGAAAGTTTAAAAGATAAGCTTGCTAAAACAAAAAATGGTTTGCTCGGGAAGTTGGCAGAGATCGTTAATCTACGTGGTAAAGTGGATGATGAATTGATGGATGACTTGGAAGAGATGTTGCTTCAAGCCGATATTGGAGTACAGGCAAGCGGTGATATAATTGATAGTTTAAAAGAAGAAATCAAACTTCATAAAATTACAAATGCAAATGATATTCAAAAACATCTCGAAGAGATAATTCGTAAATTGTTACTTAAAGATTACGGTAGAGAAGCTGACCATCTGCAATATAACAATGTAAAACCTTTCGTTGCTCTTTTTACCGGTGTGAATGGTGTTGGAAAAACAACTACTATTGCAAAACTGGCAAAGCGTTTTACAGAAAGTGGGAAGAGTGTTCTTATGGTTGCTGGAGATACATTCCGAGCTGCTGCGATAGATCAGCTTGCTATCTGGGCAGAAAGAACAGGTGCCGATATTATGAGGCAGCAGGAAGGAAGTGATCCCTCTTCTGTCGTATATGACGGAATGATGAAGGCAGTGAATAAGAATTATGATGTAGTGTTAATTGATACTGCCGGAAGACAACACACAAAAGTTAACTTAATGAATGAACTTTCTAAAATAAAAAGGACTATCAAAAAAATTATTCCGGATGCTCCTCATGAGACATTACTCGTGGTAGATGCAACAACAGGACAGAATGCAATTATACAAGCAGAATTATTCAATAAAGCAACTGAACTTTCAGGGTTGGTTCTAACAAAATTGGATGGAACTGCCAAAGGCGGAATCGTAATTGGAATTAAACATCAGCTTGATATTCCCGTTAAACTTATCGGAGTGGGAGAGACCTATAACGATTTGCGTGATTTTGATGTGAATGAATTTGTGGAAGCTATATTTGAGTAGATTGCCACAGACTTACACTGACTAAAAGTAAAAAGATACACAATTTTATTGTCACTCTGAGAATCTCTTACATAGGTATTCGACGAAGAGTCTAAACATTCCAGATTCTTTGTGAGAAAAATGAAAGATTCTCTCAGAAAGACGGAATGTTTTTCCACGATAACTTAGCAAGTAATCCCTTTGCCATGTCATTCCTAACTACGATTGGGAATCTTAGATCCGCGCTTTCACGAGGATGACAAAATTGATATTTACTTACTTCTCCAAACTATAAAGTAACTTAATTTCATCAGCCCAAATCTCAGAATTGGGTGTTTCCAAAATTAAGGGAATTTCATCAAATCTGCTATCATTCATTAAAATTTTAAATGCATCCAATCCAATAAATCCCTTTCCAATACTTTCGTGTCTGTCAACTCGTGTTCCCAGTTCCTTTTTACTGTCATTAATATGCATTCCTTTTAAATATTGGAATCCAACAAGTTTTTCAAATTGCTGGAAAGTGTTATAAAAAGCTTCTTCATTTCGCAGATCATAACCTGAAGTATAAGCATGACAGGTATCGATGCAAACACCAACTCTGGATTTATCTTTAACTTTATCGATAATCTGAGCTAAATGTTCAAATTTGTATCCGACATTATTGCCCTGTCCGGCAGTATTTTCTATAACAGCAGTTACGTATTCAGTTTCAGAAAGTGCTATATTTATGGATTCAGAAACATTTTTTAAACACTCATCCTCTGAGTATTGTCCTAAGTGTGATCCCGGATGAAAATTTAAGTATTTAAGTCCGAGTTGTTCGCAACGTTGCAATTCATCTAAAAATGCCTTTTGTGATTTAATAAGTTTCTCACTTTCCGGATGTCCAAGGTTTATTAGATAGCTGTCATGCGGTAAAATGTATTCAGGTGGAAATCCTTCTTTCTTACAATTTTCTTTGAACAAATTAATACTCTCATCGGTTAATGGTTTAGCAAACCACTGTCTCTGATTTTTTGTAAAAAGAGCAAACGATTTCGCTCCGATTGCTTTAGCATTAAGCGGTGCATTTTCCACACCACCGGCAGCACTTACGTGTCCTCCAATGTATTTCATCTCTTACTCCTTTCTATGTTACTGAATAATTGTTGTAATTTAATCTCATCAAGTTTACCATTAGTTCTCACTCCGCTACAAAGGTCTATTCCAAAAGGGTGAACTTGATCTATTGCCTGAGCAATATTATCGGGTTTTATACCACCAGCTAGAAATATTGGAATATCCAATTTCTCTCTTATTTTCCGGCTAATTTCCCAGTTGTGAGTTTTTCCTGTTCCACCCAGCTCTTTAACCTGTTTAGATTGATTTCCCGAATCCAAAAGAATTGCATCAACCTCATTTTGAATTGCCAGTGCTTCGGTGATACTTTCTTCTCCGGTCACATGAATAACCTGAACGATTGCTATTCCAGGTAAAGCTTCTTTCAAGTTTTTGTGTGTACCTGTTGTTAAATTATCACAAATCTGTATTGTATTAGTTTTGCAATATTCGTGCTGTTTAATTATATCATTTACATCTTGTTTGGAAGTTAATAAAAATGTTGCAATTGGCGGAGGTACAAAAGCTGCGATCAACTTGATGGTTTCCATTGAGATTACTCCCGGACCACTAGGCATTTCTGAAACCAAACCTATCGCTGATGCTCCCATATTTATTGCCATTTTTGCTTCGACTATGTTGCTGATACAACATATTTTAATTC
>JAGGWC010000080.1 GCA_021157645.1 Candidatus Cloacimonadota bacterium
CATAAAATCATCTCCATCGGTTCTTTTTCGAACCATTAGAATGCTATCATGAATACACAGAAAAGAGAAATAATTTTAGGGAGTGATAACATGCTGGCTGTCTCAAAATTCAGTAACAACCGACAATAGTGGCACCCTTTCTGTAAGAGCGATTGTTCAGGATATCGAACATAACACAAAGGTTATATGTCAAAATAGCCAAACCAAATATCATAATTCCTGCTTCCCACACACCAGATGTATTCCAGATTGAAATACTCTTCTTATAATCTGGAATGGCGATACGTTTTTCAAATCCCAAGAGTTCCATGTGTTTGGGATTCTTTTCCAAAAAGTTTTTTCAGATATGAGATATCGCATAACTTCAATAAAAGTGAAGACTCCAAGATGCTCTTGTCAGAATAAGCTTTTCCTCTATCTCTTCCTTGGTGGTATCATTTATTTAGGCCTTTTCTTGTGTTGGGATATTTCAATGCTACTACCATTGGAATTTGGGAGGCCCACTTTTTTCGTGACACCCTATAAAGCTATAATTCTAATTCACTTCTGGAATTGCTGAAGAAGTGTCTTTATCAGAAATTTCCTCACTTATTCCCCATATCTTTACTGAATTATCACTTGAACCTGAAACAATATATTTATCATCAAGACTTACTGCTACACAGTATACAGCTCCTGTATGACCTTCCAGAGTATTCATAATTTGACCACTGTAAAAGTTCCAGATTCTCACCTTTCCATCACCTGTTCCTGTAACAAAATACTTCCCGTCATTACTAAAAACAATTGAATAAATAGTCCCCGCCTCTGGGAATATTGTTCCTAAAAGTTCACCACTTGAGATATTCCACAATTTTATTGTACTGTCCCTAGAACCTGAAAGGATATATTTTCCATCAGGGCTTATCGCTACTGAATTCACATCACCCGAATGACCTTGCAAAGTGTTCAAAAGTTTTCCAGATTTTAATTCCCATATTTTTATAGTGTTATCGTTAGAACCTGAAACGACATGCCGATTATCATTGCTTACTACAATTGTTGAAACTATGCCTCTATGACCTTCAAGTGTCATTGTCAACTTTCCGGTCTTTAGTTCAAAAATCTTTATTTTCCCATCTGATGAAAATCCAGAAATACAATAATTATTGTCTGGTGATATAGCTACAGATGTGAAATATCCAGAAAGACTCCACAATAGTTTTGAAGTTCTAAAATCCCATATTCTTAAACTTCCTTTACCCTCACTATAATAATTATAAAAATTACCGAAAGCAGAATATGTTCCATCCGAACTTATCGCTAAAGAATAGTAAGTCCATAAAGAATTACTTGGCCACAATTCTCCATTAAAATTTTTAATATATTTCGCTGACTCTAAATCCCAAACCTTTATCGACCCTTCTGCTGAAACTGAAAGTATCTTTTTGCTATCGGGTGTTATCTTCACTGAACTAACCCTATTTAGGTGCCCAACCAAACTTTTTAATGGCTTTTTATTAATGTCCATTGACGCAATCATATTATCTTCAATTTTCCACAACGCAATGACCATATCTTCTGACGCAGTGAAGATTTTTTTACTATCATGAGAAGAAGTAGCCACCGTGAGTCCTGATTCTTGAATTTTTAATGTAGATAGTAGCATTCCTGTTTCAAAGTCCCAGAGTTTTGCAGTTTTGTCTTTCGAACCGGATAAAATGTATTTGTTATCCGGTGTAATTTCAATAGAAATTACCGAATCTGAATGCCACTCCATATTTCTAACTATTGATTCCTTGTCAAGATCCCATAACGTTATACTGCTATTTTCCAGTCCAACAGCAAGATACTTACCATCGCTACTTAAACTAATACAGTTCAATGCTTCCTGTGTTTCAATGCTCTTTATTATTTCTTTTTTTGTTAAATCCCATATACTAATTTCTCCATCACGAAAAGCTGTGACCAGTGTAGAACCGTCTGAACTAATATCCATGTCTATTACTTCTTTCTCCAGTCCATCAAAGGTTTCTAAGCATTTACCAGTAGCTAACTCAAAAATTTTTACCGTTTTATCCGATGAACCCGAAATCACATGTTTGCTATCCGGAGGCATTACTAATGCGTTGATTTGTTTAGTGTGCCCCGTTAGTGTACCTAACTGTTCTTTTGTGAGTAAATTCCAGGCATAAATTTTTCCATCAGAAGAACCTGCAACAACAAAATTGTCATTCGCACATATCGAAATAAGCAAGGAATCAGATCTAAAAATCGTGTAAACTCTTAAAGATGGGTATTCATAGACAAAAATAGAGCCGTTTAAAGCTGCTACTATATATTCATCATTTGGTGTAAATTGAGCGTCTTTCACTACTCCTTCATTAGTTGAGTAAATTAATTTATCTACTTCGCTTAAGTCACCATATACAATGACACCAATAAGGATAATTAATATCACAGAAACAAAATACTTCATAAACATTAACCTCCTTCATGAAAATAGAATTTTGCGTGATCTATTGCTGAACCCAAACTATGCACTTAGAAGATAAGATGAAAAGATAGGTCATTGACAACAACAGCCAGGAAACGAGAATCATTCTTTGCAGTGATATCTCCATGACTGAGCAAGAGATACTCGAGCATTATTCAAAGAGAAACTACATCGAGACCTATTTCAAGGAAGTAAAGCAGAACTTTGGACTAAAACCACAGGTCTTTAAAATCATCTTCCCACCTCCTCTTGCTTTTGCTTTAGTTTTCAATTTATACATTTACACTTTTTAAGAGGAGTGTTTTTATCGATTCTATCAATACC
>JAGGWC010000022.1 GCA_021157645.1 Candidatus Cloacimonadota bacterium
ATGAATAATGGCTTCACCCTTTTGCAATCCCATTCTAACCATCATTGGTCCAATTTTCTCAGAACCAAAAAGCCGCATTAGATCATCTTCTAATGAGAGGTAAAACCGAGATGTTCCAGGATCCCCCTGTCTACCACTACGTCCACGAAGTTGTCTGTCAATCCTCCTGCTTTCATGGCGTTCAGTTCCAATAACATGCAGTCCATCTAAAGGCAAACCATATGGAAATTCTTCAGTAGTTTTTTCGGATAAACCTAAGTAGTTACTTTTTTCTTCAGTCACTACAGTTTCTCCAAGTTTGATATCTGTTCCTCTACCAGCCATATTTGTAGCAACTGTTACTGCACCAGGCTCTCCCGCTGATTTAATTATATCAGCTTCTTGTTCATGGTGCTTTGCATTTAGTACATTATGCTTGATCCCGCGTCTTCTTAACAGTCTGGACAAAGTCTCTGAAACTTCAACTGAAACAGTTCCAACCAGAACCGGTTTTTTTTTCTCGTGCCAGTATTCGATCTCATCTAAGATCGCTTGATATTTTTCATTTTTTGTGATGTAAATTACATCATTATGATCAATTCTTGAGATTGGAAGATTTGTAGGGATAATACTTACCGGAAGTTTATAGATTTCCATGAATTCAGCTTCTTCCGTTATTGCAGTTCCCGTCATACCGGCAAGTTTATCATACATTCGGAAATAATTCTGTAATGTAATTGTGGCAAAGGTTTGAGTTGCTTCTTCAATTTTTACATTTTCCTTTGCTTCCAGTGCTTGATGAAGTCCGTCGCTAAATCTTCTACCCTGCATCATTCTACCAGTAAACTTATCAACGATCATAACCTTATTATCAACAACTACATAATCAACTTCTTTTTCAAAAAGGACATAAGCTTTGAGCAACTGCTTAATATTATGCAGTTTTTCACTTTTATCCATAAACTTATTAGTCTCTTTTTCCTTTTTCTTGGTTTTCTGTTTGAAGGAAAGATTTTCATCTGCATCGATCTCATCGAGTATTTCATCTAATGTACGCATTACGAATAGATCGGATTCCTTCTGTGCGACTAAAACATTTCCTTTCTCACTTAATTCAACACTATTCTGCTTCTCTTCTACAACATAGAATAGCTCTTCGTCTATTAAATACATATTTTTATCACGAAGATAATAACCTTCAAAATCTGTTACCAGCTTTTTGAGTTCACCTTCTTTCATCATTTTTATAAATGATTTATTTTTAGGGGCTGCTCTTTGTACAAGTAATAGTAATTTGCCAACTATATCCGCATCATATTTTTCATGTTTCAATTCATTCTTTATTTCTGAGATATAACGATTTACCAATATGTTTTGGGCATTAAATAATTTCAGAATTACTGGTCTTAATTCCTTAAAGAAGTTCTTACTTTCCTGAACGGGGCCACTAATAATAAGCGGAGTTCTTGCTTCATCAATAAGAACACTATCAACTTCATCTACGATTGAATATTGTAATTTTCTTTGAACAAGACGGCTCTCAGAAATTGCCATGTTATCGCGAAGATAATCAAATCCGAATTCACTGTTAGTTCCATAAGTTATATCACAGTTATAAGCTTCTCTTTTTTCTTCACTACTCATTCCACCAATATTACATCCAACGGTAAGCCCGTGGAATTCAAATATTGGAGTCATCCATTCAGCATCACGCTGAGCCAAGTAATCGTTGACAGTGATAAGATGAACGCCTCTTCCAAGTAAGGCATTCAAGAAAAGTGGCATTGTTGCAACTAGTGTTTTACCTTCTCCTGTTGCCATTTCAGTTATTTTGCCTTCATGAAGAACTAGAGCTCCAATGAGCTGAACATCAAATGGGATCATGAACCAGGTTTCTTTATCTCCACGAACTTCATATTCGTATCCCACCAAACGACGGCATGTATCTTTAATAATTGCGAAAACTTCCGGCAAATAATCATTAAGAACGGATTGAGTTTTCTCTTTTAGATTCTTTGCAAGAAGATCAATATTATTCCCTAAACCGATTTTCTTATTCTCATCAGGTTCAATCTGATAATTTTCATTTAATTCTTCGAGCTCATCTTCAAGTGGAGTAAGAATATCCTGAATATCTTGCTTTATTACCTGAATCCGTTTTCTGATCTCATCATCAGAAATACTCTTTAAAGAATCATAGATGCTATTTATTTGTGAGATTCTGGGCTGCATTTTATTTGCTTCACGTTTATCCCGATCTCCGAAAATCATCTGTGTTATCTTTTTTAACATTATTAATTTCCCTAATCTGAATTTTGAACAATCCTTTTTTTGAACGTTAGCTTGTCAAATTAATTAAGGTTAAAACCTATTGAGACAAGTATAATTATAATATTTTATTATTCTAATTTTTGTTAAAATTAAAATTTATTTTTTATAATAATTTATTCCTTTACGTTTAATTAAAATGAAAAAAAGTTACGATAAATATTTTCTGGAGGAAATATGGATATAGAAAAAGCTCAACTCTCTATTAAACAATTGAAAGAGATACAAATATTAGCAAATGAAGCACGTGGTTCCATTATTAAAATGACTTCTCTCGCAAAGTCAGGGCATCCTGGGGGATC
>JAGGWC010000058.1 GCA_021157645.1 Candidatus Cloacimonadota bacterium
CAACTAAAAAGAATTTTCAGAGTGTAAGAGTTTTACAAATAGACCTTGAAGCTTCAAAACAAGCTAAAGATTTTCAGATAAAAAAAATTGATGGCGGATTCTTGTATCAAACGACTGACAATGAATTGACAACTAGATTTGATTGTATTACGAATAAGAAGTTCAACGAAAAAATGGAGAAACTTGCTAAATTTTCATATCAGTGTTGTAAGCATGTAAAATCAAATGCAATTGTCCTTTGCCGACTTACAGACAGCGGTGAATATACAATGCTGGGAATGGGTGCAGGGCAACCTAACAGAATCGATTCTTTTAGGAAATTAGCTATCACAAAAGCAAAAGAGAATTTAGAGTATGAATTCACATCTCAAGACATAAGTGGTACTTTTGAAGATTACTTTAAAAAAGTTATTTCAGAGCAAACCGTAATGGCAAGTGATGCTTTCTTCCCATTTGATGATTCAGTAAGAACGGCAGCAGAATACGGAATTAAATATATAATTCAACCTGGTGGTTCAATGAATGATGCAGACTCCATTGAGGCTTGTAACGAACTTAAAATTGGAATGATATTCGCCGGAAACAGACACTTTAGACACTAAAACAATTTCTCACAGAGGCACTAAGACACAAAGAACTGCAAGATCGTCACCCTGAACTTGATTCAGGGTCTTAAAAAAAAGATTCTGAAATAAATTCAGAATGACTCGAAGAAATATAATTTTACATGTAATAAATAAAAATTAAGGATATATTATGGATTTTCTATCACTATTCAGCTTTTTCTCGCATGATGTTGCTATTGACCTTGGTACCGCAAATACTCTTATTTATGTAAAAGACAGAGGAATTGTTGTGGAAGAACCTTCTGTGGTAACATGGGATAACAGATTGAAAAAGGTAGTTGCTATTGGTGCTGAAGCAAGAAGTATGGAAGGGAAAACTCCCGGTAATATCAGAACGATAAGACCTATGAAAGATGGTGTTATTGATGATGACGAAGTTGCAGAAGAAATGATCAGGCAATTTATTAAAAAGGTCAAGGTTGGTACTTTCAGTGGAAGACCTCGAATGATAGTATGTGTTCCATCGGGTGTAACAAAATCAGAGAAAAGAATAATCCGAAGCGCAGCAGAAAATGCCGGTGCAAGAGAAGTATTTTTAATATCCGAACCTATGGCAGCAGCTTTGGGAGTTGGACTTCCTGTAGATGAACCTGAAGGATCTATGGTCGTTGACATCGGAGGTGGTACAACTGAGATTGCAGTCATTTCTCTGAGCGGTATTGTTTCTGAAAATTCCATTAGAATAGCAGGCAATAAAATGAATCAAGCAATTATTGAGTTTATGAGATCACATTATAAACTTCTCATTGGAGAAAGAACAGCTGAAAAAATAAAGATCAATATTGGATCAGCTTACGAACTTGAAGAAGAACTTACTTTCACTGCAAAAGGTAGGGATCTTATAGCTGGGTTACCCAAAGAAATTATCGTAAATTCTGATGAAATCAGAAAAGTATTGGCTCCGGTTGTTAAGTCTATAATTCAAGCAGTAAAAAGCGCATTAGAAAAAACCCCCGGTGAGCTATCATCAGATATAAGAGATCGAGGAATTGTTCTTACAGGTGGTGGTGCTTTACTAAAAGGACTGGATCAAAAATTACAGGAAGAGACCGATTTGCCTGTTGTTATGGCTGATTCGCCTTTAACTTGCGTTGTAAGAGGTACCGGTAAGGTTTTAGAGGATATGAACAGATACTATAAAGTTCTATTGACTGAATAGAATGAACAGTCATCAAAAAATAAAAGTTATCAGAGAATGGATTTATCTTGGAATAGCTATCGTTACTTCGATTTTTTTTATTCTATTTAATAACTCATCTTTCAATAATACATTGTCTAAATTCGGTTTAGATGCTTTTAGTATTCTAAATTATGATTATTTTTCATTGAGAGAAAAAGCTTCTCTGGAAAAAGAGATTATTTTGATCAAGCAAAAACTTGTTAAATTATCCCAAGATAAAAAACTTTTTGAAGAAGCATTTAAAGAAAATATAAGATTGAAAAATTTACTTTCAATAGAACTCCCGGAAAGCCTAAGTTATGTCTATGCTAGAGTAACAGGGAAACCTGCTTCAAGTCTTCAGAATACTTTATTGATAAATGCCGGAACTGAGAAAAATATCGTAGATGGAGAAATGGTCATCTCTGAAGATGGATTCATCGGAGTTATTAAAAATGCAGGTAAATATTTGTCAAAAGTAACTTTGATATCCAATCCTAGTAATAAGATCCCTGTCGTCACAGAACATAGCAAAATTTCAGGAATAATGCTTTCTTTGAACAAAAAAACTGCAGAGATACTGGAGATAACTAAATCTCAAAGTGTAGAAATCGGAGAAAAGGTATTTACATCAGATTTTAGTAAGTTGTATTATCCTAACCTATTGATCGGAGAAATAATTTCAGTTTCAGACTCATCTGCAACGATAAATAAAAAAGTAATTATTAAATATGCTGCCGATTTCCTTAATGTTAAGGATGTATTCATAATTCATAAAAGCAAAGAATAAATGGAAATTAGAACCTACATACAAAATATAGCAATCATTATTCTATTGATTATTATTCAAGTCAAATTTTCGTATTTGTATAGTATCTCTGACATTAGACCAGATATTTTACTTGTTTTTTTAGTAAGACAGAGTATAAAATATCCAAGCCCGACAAGATCATTAATAAGAGGATTTTTAGCTGGAATAATAATTGATTTATTAATCGGTGATGTGATAGGAGTTTCTTCGTTGATCTATTCTCTTGCAGGATTCTTTACTTCTTACTACAAAAGGAATAAAGGTTATCTTGCTCTGAGTAACAAATTTATCTTATTCTCGGTGATATTTATTGTGGCTTCAACTATATTTTATTTAGTGACACTTTCACATTATCCACTGTTGAAAAATATATTCTTTGTAGCTTTACCAAGTGCCATTTATGGAATTATTATAATTTGGATAATTCAGGTATTTAAACCTCTAAAATAATTGAACTAAATTATGGACACTGATCGAATAAAAATACTGTTCAGAATAACTATTTTCGCATTTTTGCTATTATTCATTCGAGTAGTCTATCTTCAATATTTTGACCCGGCATTAAAATCACGCTCAATATCAAATAAAGTAAGAAAAGAAATCATAGAACCCTCAAGAGGTTTAATCCTTGATAGAAATGGAGTTGTTTTAATAGATAATCAGCATACTTACAATCTTTATGTAATTCCAGAAAGATTTCTTAAAAGCAAATATTCTATTAATTTCATCTGTGACATATTGAAAATAAATAGGGACTCATTGGTATCTGTTTTAAACGATAGAGAGATTAAGCAAGATCAATACTATCGCTTACAAAGAAATATAGATTTTTCAATCTTTTCTTTTGTAACTGAGCAAGAAGATAAGTTACGAGGTGTCAAAGTCAAGAATGAATGGACTCGCAATTTTGAAAAGATAACATCTCCGCATATCCTTGGTCATCTTGGAGAGGTCAGAGAGCCTGTAAAAGATGATAGCACTATTACAATTGGCGATCTAATAGGTAAGGATGGTATTGAATATGTTTATGATAAGATACTCCGAGGGAAAAAGGGTGAGAAAAAATTCATTAGAGATGTAAAAAATAACACTGTGTCTCCGTACGAAAAAAATAATTGGATAAAAGCTGTAAAAGGTGAAGATATTTATTTGGCAATTGATTATAATTTACAATCATTTATCGAAAAATTATTCGAAGGTCATTCAGGTTCGATAATAGTTGAAGATTGTAATAACGGTGAAATATTGGCTATGACAAGTAAACCTGATTTTCCGTTAGATATCTTTAGCAGAAAAATGTCTGTTGAGGAATGGAGAAAATGGTCTGAAGATCCTCTAAAACCACTATATAATAAAGCAATTTTAGGATTATATCCTCCCGGATCAGTGATAAAAATGGCTTCTGCTTTGGCTGCTCTTGAAAATAATGTTGTATCGCCGACGACAAATGTCTATTGTTCCGGAGGTATGCAAATCGGTCGAAGATTTATGAAATGTTGGAAAAAAAGCGGTCATGGTAATATGGATCTGGGTTTAGCTATCATGCATTCCTGTGATACATATTTCTATAACATAGCTCGTACAATCAATCTTGATGATTGGGAAAGTTATCTTAGAGATCTTGGATTTGGCGAAAAAACCGGTATTGACCTTAATTCAGAAAGATCGGGATTGTTGCCTGATGAAGAATACTACAGAAAAAGGGTTAAAGGTAATTTGATCGGACGATACGCAAATCTTATGATCGGACAAGGAGAATTGCTTGTATCTCCACTGCAAATTGCAAATTATACGGCTATCTTAGCTAACGGAGGAAAAAAATTTACTCCTCACTTATTTTACAAATCCGGTGATAATAATGATTTTACATACTACCAAGATACAAATATTGATACCATTGATATAAATCAGAAATATCTTAAAAAAATACGACAGGCGATGTTCAATGTCGTAAATATTGCTGGTGGCACTGCGTATTTCACTCGAAGTAACCATATTAAGATTGCCGGTAAAACAGGAACTGCCCAAAATCCTCACGGTGCCGATCATGCTTGGTTTACTGCATTTGCACCATACGAAGATCCAAAAATAGTTGTTACTATATTTGAGGAATTCGGATTGCATGGTAGCAAAGTAGCAAGATTATATGCAAAAAAGATCTTTGAATATTGGAATGAGAATATGAGAGAAGTCCCTACCCTAAACTGATCTTACCTTTATTATCATTAAATACTCCAATAATAACAGCTTCTCCAATACCGGCAGATCTGATATTATTTAACAGTCTTTCAGCTTTTTCTTCAGGAACACTTATCAATAATCCACCTGATGTTTGAGCATCAAAAAGTAGCATTAAATCTGTATATTTTAACTTGTTTTCTTCTATTCTATCTAAAAAATATTGATAATTTCGTTTTGAACCAGCAGGAAAAAGAAATTTATCCGCATATATTTTTGCACCATCCATTAGTGGTATTTTTGAAACATCAATA
>JAGGWC010000047.1 GCA_021157645.1 Candidatus Cloacimonadota bacterium
ACACGATCTCCTGCTCCAAAAACAATATATATCTGACCATCATTAAGGAAATCACCAATTGCAAGTTGGGAAGGTTCTTTTGATGAATATGGAGATAATTTAAATATCTCTTCAATTTCACTATTTCTTATCCTGAAAATATCTCCATCTTCATTCTGAATAAATACGGAATTGTAGTTAAGATTTGTATCTATATAACAAACAGGATAATGTGATATCGTTCCATTTCCGGGAATAGTTAATGTATTTTGAATATTTTCTGTTACAGGATCAATGAAAAAAAGTTTATCTGCTGTAGAAGCGATCAGTGATGAACCATTGTAAGCAAGATGTGCTTTTGGTATGTCTAATATTGTGTTATTAATATATAATTCATTATTTGTAGGAATTACAAGGATTTGAAATTCTTCTATAAATAAAGGTGCATCTGAAAGATTGGATGAATAATTTTCAAGATCAATTGCATCCGGTGAAATTATGGAGAGTTCGGAATTATTTACAAAGTAAGATTCATCATCTCCATCATCATCAACATCAAAGCTAAGAATTTGTTGAGTTGGTGTTGAATCATAAGTTATATCAACATCAAGAGTATCTTGCCAACTCTGATCTACATAAGAAATAAAATCAATTCCATCTTCATTTATAACAGGGAATGTTGGGTAACCATTTAAGTTCCCGATATGACCAATTGCTCTGATAGAATCAAATTTTGCGATCTTTTGAGTTACATCGAACAAGTTAGCTCCAAATTTAAATGACATGGTTCTTTCCATTCCATATTCTACAGAACAACTACTGATGTCATAGATCGAATATAAAAATGGATCTCCATCATTTGTCATTAAAGCAGGTTTGCTTGAAGAGTTGAATTCATCATTGAACAAAGTACCGATAAATTCTATTTCACCATTATTATTTACAATGTAATCATTATCCCAACCGATAAACCAGCCTTCATCATCGAATAATGGATAGTATTTATAGAATGGTTCAAAAGGTGTTCCCTTCCAAAACATAGAACTTGTGTTTCCAATATCGTCAAGACCATCGGCTTCAATAATTTTCACAGCTCTGGATGAATGACGTATGTTGACTGTATTATTCTGATAATTATTATTTTCATAAAGTATTTTTTCATCAATGTGCCAAATAAGGAGTCCACCACCGTAACTGTAATAATCATTAGAAATCCAACCGGGAAGAAGATAATCATATTCATAAGTTGGATCATAATTTGGATTCGGGTCAGGATAGGTTGGATAAAGGACTACTCTGTTGTCAGCAGAGAGCCAGGGGTAAGCACCACCATCTCCATCAGGATCAACCTGTCTATTTTCAACAAGAAGATATTCAGTTTCACTAAGCGGAATTTTTATGATATAAGCTGAACTATCAGTGATTGCTTCAGTATCAAACATTTTCTCAGCTGGTAATACAGTAATTTCACTATCATATGTGAATTCATCAATATTTTTTAATATGCCTCTTGCGCGATATGAATCTTCAAAAGGGATAATACGAGACCATGCTCCCGGTAATGCAGGAAAAATTCCTTCTATTTCATAATAGATATCAGCTTGCCCATTACCAGTTTCATCGATACCAAAATTTATTGCGGTGGATCCGCCACTATCCATAATATCGTAAAACCCAACTTGTGGTGTATAGTTTCGTGTATTATAGAGATCAACAAATCCTAAAGAATGACCAAATTCATGTACCATTACAGAATTAATAACGCCCCAATTTGAGACAACAGGAATGCTCCCACTTTCATCGATACTCGTATCTTGAATTATTGTTTCAGGGACATTACAGGCATGATTGATTGTTATGTAATCATTATTACTAACACTATCTACAATTGCTTCCTTCCCATCTCCAACTACAATATAGAAAGAGGGTAGATCGGAAGGTGAATCACCCAGAATATCGTGTTGCCAGTCTGAGCCAGCATGGATAAACATGAAATGCTCGTATTGAGAGAAATCAATATTATCATCATAATCAGCTTCATTAAAGCAATCCAGAAAATATTGTTCAAAACGTTCTATCATCAATTCTGAACTTGCTCCGATTGGATTGTAGTAAGACATCTCATGGGGAAGAGTGTAGCCTGTAAAATCTTCTCCTGCAACAGCTTGGGGGAAGATATCTACTTCAACTTGAAAATCGCCTAAACTTACTGCATTATAGTAGTGCGTTAATGCTTCCAACTGTAATGTAAAATATGTTTGATCGTGCGGAGGTCTTCCAATAGGAAATGAAAAGCCTGTTGCATCCTGCAAAAACTTCCCAGTACCGGTAGTTATAGAAAGACTATCTTCTGGGAAATCAATAAGAAGAACAAGTAATTTATTATAATCTCTTCTATTTATATTGGTAATATTTCTTGGTCTAGAGAATTCTTTTTCCAAAGGGTGAACTTTTCGTTCTTTTGTTGTTGGTGCAATATCCTTGCGGACAATGAACTTTTTAGCATAAGACAGTTTGGGTATTGTTAAAGCCAGAACTATCAAAGCAGATAGTAATATCTTTTTCATGCTCTTAAAAGAATTTAAAACTCAAGTTTTAATGACAGGGTTTGATTATAGTCTTGAAGATCTCCACCAGGTTGGAAAGCATAATCAATATTAACCAAGTATGTTTTGTTGAATGTGTAATTGACACCTGCTCCAAAAGAGAATCCTTTAATATCACCAGCTCTATCTAATAAATATCCTGATCTAAGTGAAAGAAGATTTAGATATGTATATTCGGCACCAACACCCCAGATTATTTCTCTAATCTCAGTTGAGTTATTAAAATTGGTTATACTATCAAAGTCTCCATCTTCAAAATCATCTGTCCAGGATGTAAAGATTCTTTTATAAACGGGATCATCATTTGCAAGCATTTTATTCATATCAGCATTGATACAGAATTTATTGTATTTGGATTCCAGTGCTCGAAATGAAAACCCCATACGTAAATTCATTGGGAGTGGATCAGATTGAGATTCATTTATGTATGTGATGTTGGGTCCAATATTTTGAAAGTTAAATCCAAAATCCAGTTTTTCAACTAATATGCTGTAATCAGAGAGATTAGCTTTTGTAAATCCACCTAATGAAGCGATACCATTATAAAGACTCAAAACACCGTTGTATGGAGAGACAAGAATTTGACCAAAATCGACACCTTTTTGTTTCAAGCCAAGGTCAAAAGCATAACTCATTCCGCGTCCCTTAACACCGATTTCACTGCTACCTGTTCCTTCTGGTGCAAGATCACTAACAATGAATTTGAAAGCGATACCAATACCAGTTTTTTGACTTACTTGATAACCGTATGTTGCTGCAACAGAAAGATCATAACTTTCAAAGGTGCTAAGCAAATTATTATCCTCATCTAAGTGATCTTGTTTGCCATAAGTCATATAAGTTGCAGCGAATCCTACATTTCCTAGATCTTCAATATAATTATTCCCAGCAAGATGAAAATAATACATATCGCTAAATATTTGACCCCACCAGTTTGAGAACATACTAGCAAATTGTTTTTTTCTATTAAAAGCCATTGCGCCTGGATTCCAGTAACCGGCAAAAGCATCATCTGTTTGTGCCACATATGCTTGACCCATACCACCTGTTCGTGCACTTGGCTCAATTAATAAAAATATTACGGCTGCTTCTGAGATTGCATTTGCAGCAATCGGTATTAGCATAATTAAAATGAGTGTTAGGATGATTACTTTACTTTTCATTGATTCCCCCAGTATATTAAATTAGGTAAATATTAAAACAGAAGATATGACAAATTATATTAAAAAACGACCTCCTAAAAAAAATATGGTGCCGAAGGCCGGAATCGAACCGGCACGAGCAATTGCTCGGAGGATTTTGAATCCACTGCGTATACCAATTTCACCACTTCGGCAACGCAAAGTATAAAAAAAACTGAGGTTTTTGGTGTCAAGCCATTTTTTGGCTAGTTATCAACCTATATTAATAACAAAAAAGGGGAGAAAATTCTCCCCTTTAGTTTATTTATATTCGGTTATGATTTACATCATCCCGGGCATTCCGCCCATTCCGCCTGGCATAGGAGGTATTGCCGGTTCATTTTCTTTAATATCCGCAATAATGCATTCTGTTGTAAGGAAAAGTCCTGCAATACTTGTTGCGTTTTGTACTGCACTTCTAACAACTTTAGCAGGGTCGATGATACCAGTTTTAAAAAGATCAACAAATTCTCCGTTTGCTGCATTGAATCCAAAATGGACATCATCAGAGTTTTTGATCTTTTCAACGATGAGAGCGCCTTCTTCACCGGCATTAGCTGCAATATGATAAGCAGGTTTTGTTAATGCGTTTCTGAGAATTTCTGCTCCTACTTTTTCTTCGTGAGTTTCAAGTTTCATTTCATCAATTGCTCTTGCAGCGTATATAAGTGTTGTACCACCTCCGGTAACAATACCTTCTTCAACTGCTGCACGAGTAGCGTGAAGAGCATCATCAACTCTTGATTTTTTCTCTTTCATCTCAGTCTCAGTTGCTGCGCCGATCTTGAGAACGGCAACACCACTTGAAAGTTTTGCGAGTCTTTCTTGAAGCTTTTCTTTATCATAATCAGATGTTGTTTCTTTTATATGTATTTTGATTTGCTTTACACGTGCATTAAGGTCTTTAGAACTTCCGGCACCTTCTCTGATAATAGTGTTTTCTTTATCGATGATTATTTTTTTTGCTGTTCCCAGATCTTTAATTGTAGCTGATTCCAATTTTCTGCCCATTTCTTCGGAGATAACAGTGGCTCCAGTAAGGATTGCAATGTCTTCAATCATAGCTTTACGCCTGTCACCAAATCCCGGTGCTTTTACAGCAGCAATATTCAATGTCCCTCGGAGTTTGTTTACAACTAAAGTTGCAAGTGCTTCACCTTCGATGTCTTCGGAAATAATAAAGAATGGTTTTCCAGTTTGCGCAACTTCCTGAAGTATTGGTAGTAAGTCTTTCATCACACTTATTTTTTTATCGAAAAGAAGAATATATGGATCCTCGAATTCGGTGATCATTTTGTCGGGATCTGTTACAAAATAGGATGAGAGGTATCCACGATCAAATTGCATACCTTCAACTTTTTCTAAATATGTATCAATTGATTTTGCCTCTTCAACATTGATTATACCTTCATTGCCGACTGCTTCCATTGCTTCTGCAATTAATTTACCTATTTCGGTATCATTATTTGCGGAAATAGAAGCGATCTGTTCGATTTTATCATTTTCCTTAATCTCTTGGCTTAGTTCCTTGATCTTTTTTGTAATAACTCTTGAAGCTTTTTCAATTCCTTTTTTAAGGTATATCGGATTTACACCTGCTGTAACATGCTTAAGACCTTCTTCAATAATTGCTTGGGTAAGAATTGTTGCAGTTGTTGTACCATCTCCGGCAACATCATGAGTTTTTTCTGCAACTTCTTTTACGAGCTGAGCACCCATATTCTCAAAAGGATCATCTAATTCGATCTCTTTTGCAACTGTAACACCATCTTTAGTTATGAGTGGTGAACCAAATTTCCTATCTATAACAACGTTTCTGCCTTTGGGTCCTAATGTAACCTTAACAGCATCGGCAAGTTCATCAACCCCTTTCTTCATTGCGGTTCTTGAACTATGACTAAATTTCATTTGTTTTGCCATAATTATATAGCCTCCTATTTATTAATTTCATTTTTTAGCAATCTCACTTATTGAGTGCTAAGGATAAGATAAGCAATTTTCTGTCAAATAAAAATAATAATTTTAGAAAAATTAGTTGCCTGTTATTTTAGTTATATAAAAAATAAACTCAAATGAATGTTTCTGGAGGGAAAATGAAAAAACTTACTTTGATATTTTTATTCTTACTGTTAATAGTTTTTATTTTTGCACGTCCAAGATATGATAGACATAAGACTTCATTGTCTGGTATTATGTATGAAGAATCTCGTGCAGATTCTGCACATGGTTTTGATGTAATAAATTATGATCTAACTATGAATATTGACGAGGTAAATGATTTTATTTCTGGTGCAGTTATAGCAATTGTAGAAGCTGAGGAAATTTTGTCTGAGATTAGTTATGAATTAGAACAGATGACAATCATTGATGTATTTCTAAACGGTAATATGGTAACTTATTCTTATGATGGTAGTCTTATAACAATTCAACTTGGAACTGTAAATCCCGGAGAACAATTTACCACAGAAGTTGTCTATTCTGGTAATCCTATCTGGAATGGTTTAGGAATGTATTTCAGTAACAGCCATGTTTTCACAATTTCTGATCCAAATGCTTCCCGTTACTGGTGGCCGTGCTATGATCATCCCTGGGATAAAGCCGAAGTAGATTTACATATTACTGTGCGGGATGATTGGTTGGCAGCTTGTAATGGATTGCGGACTTCTATAGTAGATAATGGTAATGGGACTAAAACCCACAATTGGGAAGGTTCAAATCCGATGGCTACTTACCTTGTTTCTATTGTTGCACAGAATTATGTAGAATTGAACGATACATTTGGAAATATTCCAATCCAGAATTTTGTTCATCCTGGTATTGTACCAAATGCAACCGAGGATTTTTCCAACTTGTCTTTTATGATGGAAACATTCTCAGGACTGTATGGTGATTATCCATTTGAAAAATATGGTAATGCTGTAACAAATTTTGCAACTTATGGTGCTATGGAACATCAAACCATGACGACACTTGCGAGTTATTTAATAACGGGTAATCATACTTATGAAACAACTATTGCACATGAGCTTTCTCATCATTGGTTTGGTGATTGTCTGACATGTCTTACATGGAAGGATATCTGGCTTTCTGAAGGATTTGCAACTTATTCAGAAGCACTTTATATGGAAGCATGGCAGGGATTTGATGCAATGGTTGATTATGTTTATACTTCAATTCAACAATATTATCTTAGTTGGGGTGGCAACTCTCCGCATATTGTTTATGATCCTCCACCAGGTGCCTATTTCACTCCGGCAACTTACGAGAAACCGGCATCGGTTCTGCATATGCTCCGCTTAAAAACAGGAGATGAAGTATTCTTCCAAATATTACAAACATATTTTACAACTTATCATAATGGGAACGTGATCACGGACGATTTTCAGGAAGTATGCGAGACCGTTAGTGGAATGGATCTTGAACAATTTTTCCAGCAATGGATATATCAACCTGGTTTACCTTCCATACAATATACTTATTTCTTTAACCCGTATATGGCAATTCCTCGGATAATGACGTATGTACAAACCGGATCTAATACTGACACCGATTTTTATCTCGATGTCCCATTTCACATTTATTATGAAGCAAATCATGACTCCGTCTTGGTGCAAGGTAGTCCAAATACACCGCAACAAACTATTTCAACTGTAGATATTCCAATATATGATAATGTTGAATGCGATCCCAATAATTGGGTTTTGAATACAGGTACAACTTTTATTCAAGCTGAGATAAATAATACTTATTCAGCAGATGAAAGTGTGATTATCTACTGGAACGAATTCTGGCCTGAAGTTGAAATTGATGGCTATAATCTGTATCGTGCTGAGTCTCAGGAAGATCCTTTTATTATGATCAATTCAGAAATAATTACAGAAACCACATATTCTGATAATGATCTGGTAAATGGAATTACTTACTATTACAAACTCAAAGCAATAAAAGATGAATTTTATGAAACGCCATTTTCAGAAATTTTTGAAGCTACTCCTCTTGATTTTCCGCTTGATCAGGGAATTTTAGTTATAGATGAAACAAATGATAGTAACGGAACTCAAGGTAATCCTACTGATGAAATGGTAGATGAATTTTATGAAGATATAATTAATTGCAATTTTACCGCTTATGATTATGCTGATGAAGGTGAACTGGATCTTGAATATATTGTGAATTTCTCAACTATTATATATCACGATGATGATGTTGTTAATAATTATATTAATGATAATCTTGATGTACTTGGTTGTTATCTGGCAGGAGGAGGAAATTTAATTATTTCCGGATGGAAAACAGCACTGGAAATTCCTGTTTCCTTTACATCAGATTTTTTAAATTGCAGCAATGTTCAACAGGTATATGAGTGGGGATTTACAGGTGCCACTTCCGAAGAATATGAAGATGTTACAGTCGATCCTGATAAAGTTCACATTCCATTTAATGGGATGCTTCCTTATATAGGAATTTTTCCGGAAGCATCAAATAGTAT
>JAGGWC010000188.1 GCA_021157645.1 Candidatus Cloacimonadota bacterium
AGACCGATAAATACAAAGAAATTATTAATACTTTAAAAGAGTTTACTGATGTTTAGGCACAAATACACAAAAGCACAAAATCTGCGATATCTTCTTTCCTTTCCTCTGAGTTTACTTCAATTATTTCGTCATACTTCAAAACGTAAAAATGGAATCAGTGTAATTATACGCGTGAAAGATGAAGAAGATTGGATCGCTAAATCGCTACTTTCTCTGAATGAATTTGCAGACGAAGTTGTAGTTGTGAACAATAATTCACTTGATGATACTCTAAAGGAAATTGAAAGCGTAAAAAGCCAACTTAAATATAAACTAATAGTGGAAGATGAGCCTTCTGATGGTATTTGTGAAGTTAGCAATCATGCACTTTCGCTTACAAATTTCAGATGGATATTCAGGTGGGATTCAGATTTTATTGCTTATACTTCAGGTGAAAGGAATATTAAATTGTTGCGTGAATATCTTCTCAACTTGAATCACAAAAAACATTATCTGATCTTCCCATTAACACTCAGTTTTGCCGGTGATCTTTTCCATGTGAAAACTGGTAAGGAAACTAATTCTGAAGGTTATATTCATACATGGCATTCAAAACTGAAATACATTAAAAAAGGTAAATTTGAATCTTTGCAGGTTCCACTTTTCTATAAAATTAAAAGATTGAAGGAAATTTACTTTGTACATATCGGTAGCGCAAAACCGATGAAGAAATTATTGTATCGTTTCTTCTGGCTTTTCTGGCTAAAAGAGCGAGATAAATTTGCAACGATTAATGAATTCATCAATCATATTTCTAAAGAAAAATGGAATGGGCTTTCACCAGAAAATATTGCAATTGCTAAATTTCGAGAATTGATCTTACCAATTAGAAAGTTTAATGTTAACGAATTTGGGAATTATCCTGAAATAATGAATAATGATGTTAAAACGCCAAAGCTAGAAATAATCTACAAAAATGAGAAGCCATTCAGCAGAAACGATTTTATGGAAAATATTAGCTAAAAATCATCCTTACTATCTTCTCTAAGTATTTTGCATCAATTTCATCAAAGGAATCTAATTCTTTGCTATCTACATCCAACACGGCTACAATTACATTGTCTTTAAATATTGGAACAACGATCTCCGAAGTAGAACGACTATCACAAACAATATGACCATCAAATTTATGAACATCAGGTACAATTTGTGTTTTTTCTTCATCAATTGCAGCCCAACACACACCAATATGTTTAGTTAAAATCAAACAAGCAACACCTCCTTGATAACAGCTAACAATCAATTCTCCATCAATTAATCTGTAAAACCCAGTCCAGAAAAAATAATCAAATTTATGATGTAAAATAGCGGCGATTGTGCTCATCTTTGCAATTGGATCAGTTGTTTTTGGTATGAGTTTTTTAATTTGATTGAGAATTCTTTTATATCTATTTTCTTTTCGTATTTTATCCATACAATTTCCATTTTCTGTCTTTCTGACGAATCTTTCACGTTGTTCTTAGGAAGAATCTCAATTGCCAACATAGGATGTAAAGCTAAAAAAACTTTCAGGAGATTCTTTATGAGTAAAGCTATGAGATTCCTCAGAAAGACTAAAAGATCGAATTATTTTTTTTCTCGTTCAGGAGTGAACGTGATACTTTCTTTATACACCATAATTTACAGGATCATATTTTTAGTATAAAGGTTATAGTAATAATCTTTTTTATCCATCAATTCATCATGAGTGCCTTGTTCTACAATTTTGCCTTTGTTGATAATATAAAGCAGATCTGCATTGCGAACTGTAGAGAGACGATGAGCAATAATAATGGTAGTTCTATTCTGGGAAAGTTCTTCCATTGCTTTCTGGATGTATGCTTCTGATTCTGTATCGAGAGAAGATGTTGCTTCATCAAAAATTAGAATGAGCGGATTTTTAAGGAATGCTCTTGCAATCGAAATTCGTTGTTTCTGTCCACCAGAGAGTTTTACTCCTCGCTCGCCGGTAAGTGTGTCAAATCCATCCGGTAATGATTGGATAAAATCAAGTATATTAGCTTTTCGAGCAGCTTCGATGACCTCTTCTTCGCTGGCATTGGGATTTCCATAAAGTATATTTTCACGAATTGAGGTATCAAACAAGAATACATTCTGTTGAACAATTCCAATGTTTTTCCTTAATGATTTTTGCTTTAGATCCATAATATTGTTTCCATCAATAAAAATCGATCCATCTTGAGCTTCATAGAAGCGGGGGATCAATGATGCTATTGTAGATTTTCCTGCACCCGATTCTCCAACCAGTGCGATTGTTTTTCCAGCAGGAACTGTCATATTGATATTTTGCAGAACCCAATCTTCAGATGAAGTGTATTTAAAAGTAAGATTCTTAATATCTATCGATCCTTTTACATTATCAAGAGTTGTAGCGTTTTTCTTATCTTTAATATCTGGTTTAATATCCATAATTTCAATGAATCTTTCAAAAGCTGTTGATCCCTGTTGGAACTGTTCAGTAAAATGAACCAGTCTTTCTATTGGTCTTAAGATAAAATTCACATAAAGTGTGAATGCCAGCAGATCTATTACGTCAAGTTGACCAAGAAAAATTAGATATACTCCACCACCAATAACGACGAGATAATAGAAATCAGTTAGGAAAGTCATACCTGCAAAATAGACACTCATAATCTTATACATTTTTTCTTTGGCTCGTTGAAAAGAGAAATTAATATGTCCAAATTTTTCCATTTCCAAATGCTCATTGGTAAATGATTTCACCTCGCGTATTCCCTGCACAGAATTTTCTACAGAACTGTTGATATCAGCAATTCTTTTTCTAACCAGACGAAATCCGCCTTTCATACGACGACCATAAGTTAATCCCCATATTATAAGAAGAGGAACCGGGATCATGGCAATAATTGCCAGGGAAACATTATAATGGAACATGGCAATGAATGAACCGATTATCATGAAAACGGAGATTATCAAATCTTCAGGAGCATGATGTGCAACTTCAGCAATCATATTTAGATCATTAGAAATTCTCGACATTATATGACCAGTTTTCACATTATCAAAATAATTGAAAGACAGCTTTTGTAGATGAGCGAACATATCCGATCTCATGTCGGATTCCATCCGCACACCCATAATATGACCCCAGCGAATACGAATATAAGTAAAAACAGATTTAAAGATAATGATTCCACCCATTATTGCAATCATAGCAATAATCCCATTTAAATCTTTATTGGGAATATAAACTTTAAGTAATGTGCGTGTAAGCATCGGCATGAAAACTGACAAAATTGCTGCCAGGAAGGCAACAGTCATATCTAGGATAAACAAAAACCTATGTGGTTTATAAAATTTTATAAATCTTTTTAACATATTTTTCCTACAGTTTTTTAGTGTTCCCCTTTGGAAGAGGGAATAAAAGGGGGTTAGCAATAATCAGTCTTAGAGTCTATCATTTCTTCCATTAAAAATCGGTTATAGATCTCTCTAAGCCCCTCTGCCTTTACAAAGAAGAGCTTCTCATTCCAGACTTGCCCCGAAAGTGGAACTTGGGGCGAGAACGAAATAAAACTACAATTCTCTACTCACACTCATAAAGTCGTAGCGAGTCAAGTCTTGTATGGAGAAATAAAAGGGGGGGTGTTTCTCACTTTTATTTATGTACTTTCTTAATAAATTCTTCAACTTCAGGGATTCCACCTTGATAAATAAGATATCCATTATAAGGTTCTCGCTTAGTAATCTCATTAGCAATTGGAGTCATCATCAATTCACGAACTTTATCCAGATCATCTGTTTGTCCTAATGCCCAACTAAGTTTAACAAATGCAACTTCCGGCAGCATATTCTCAGCAGGGATAATTCCGTAATTCATCAGATCACGACCGGTATCGTATACGAACATATGAACATATCCCCATAAAGTCTGTACTGTCATATAAATTGGAATTCCTAATTTCTTACATTTTTTAATAGCAGGATAAAGAAGTTTATTTACGTGTCCCAACCCAGTTCCAGCAATTACAATACCCTTATAGCCATTATCAATAAGTGAATAAATTATATCCGGCTGCATATTTGGATAGTAATAAAGCAAAGCTACTTTATCATCAAAATAAGGTAGGATCGTAACTTTTCTGTCATTTCTTCTACGATTATAATTCTGTTTGATGGGAATTATTTTATCACGAGTTACTGTTGCAATAGGGGTATCTCCGATTGTTCGGAAAGTGGAACGGTATGATGAATGCATTTTACGTACACGAGTTCCTTGATGAAGAAGTCCATATTCATCTGAAGTTGGACCGAACATACAGACCATTACTTCTGCAATATCCGATTTTGCAGCAGCAGTTGCAGCATGCATCAAATTCAAAGCGGCATCGGAAGAAGGACGATCGGAAGATCGTTGTGAGCCGACTAGAACTATTGGGATTGGTGAATTTTGGATCATGAAAGAAAGAATTGCTGCTGTATGGTGCAATGTGTCTGTTCCATGTCCAATGATAATACCATCTATTCCTTTTTCAATTTCTTTACCAATAGCTATTGCCAGAGTTTTATATTGTTCTGGTCCCATATTTTCGCTGAAAACAGCGAAGAGTTTTTCAGTTTCCAAATTGCAAATATTGGCAAGTTCCGGAACTGCACCGTACAATTCTCCCGGAGAGAAAGCTGGTATTACGGCACCAGTACGATAATCCAGTCGGGATGCAATTGTACCACCTGTTCCAAACAATTTAACTTTTGGTTGACCTTCCGTGAAAGGAAATTCTTTTTCGGGTATTTTATAATGTGCTTCTTTATAACCGACCTCTTTCATATCGGTAATTGTTCCGGTATCGATCCCTACATTATAACCGGTTATAAGTTTTAAAACTATGTGTTTATCATCATCATTTTCTGAGCGGGGAAGAATGATCCCACTAAAATCACCACGTGTAGTTTTTATTTCAGTATCACTCCAAACTCTGATATTGAATTTTTTTAATATTTCTACTGCATCACCTTTGTAGCCTTTGAAGATGTCTATCATTAGACACCTCCTTCAGATATTGATTTTTGAATAAAAGTATTCAGTTCTCTTAAAGGGATATTTCCCAGAGCGATCGGTCTCAAATTTCCCATAATCCATTTTTCTGCTGCTTTAGGATTTTTTGATTTATTAATTTTGGGGAACATTGATTGTAGGCTACTAACATTATTCAAGATAGCTTCTTTTGTATATCTTTCATATTCAAGTGAGTTAAGCACCGATTCAAATTCCATTTGAGAATAAAGATAAATTACCGGTAAAATGGATTTAACAATATCAAAAGAGATTTTTTTTTCTATAATAAATTTAAATATATCGTAAACTTTTGTATATGGGAATGGAACATCCGAGATTAATTGTCCTTCAATGTGTTTGAGAGTATGAGCAAAAGTTGTTGCAATATATTTGGGATTAATCTTAAGATCATTGTTTATTCGTTCAATCTCTGGGACAAGATTATTCCTGAGAATATAATTATAACAATCATCTGGAACCTGCCATTTTTTGAGTTGCTTATATCTTTCAACCAAATCTACAGGAAGTTTC
>JAGGWC010000010.1 GCA_021157645.1 Candidatus Cloacimonadota bacterium
CCATGTAAGTCTTATGATTAACATGGTTTTCAAGTTCTTAGGAGAACATAAGATTTGATGGATAATGGTTTATTATTGTAGCTATCCGTCAGTTGAATTTCAAAATGGTAGCTGAACTACCATTTTAAAAAAAATCATTTTTTAAATAATTATAGTTGTTTTGCCTTTCTGTGTTGTATTCAGATGCACTATTCATCTCGTTAGTTATCGGGAGTGTCACAGAGCAATTTGTTATTCCCATGAATTCCGATAGCCATCGGGAGGGATGTTTATTCTTAATATCCTATGACAACAATTCCTTAACTGCCATTGAAATAGCCTTTCCATCGGCTTTTCCTGCCAATTGTTTGGAAGCCATCCCCATCACTTTGCCCATATCTTTCATCGAACTTGCTCCGGTTTTTTCTACAATTTCAACAATTACAGAATTTAGTTCCTCTTCACTCATTTGAGTGGGTAAAAATTGCTCTAAAATTTTTGCCTGCGCTTTTTCAGGTTCCGATAAATCATTCCTTCCTTGCTCATCAAAAATGATCGCACTATCCTTCCTTTGTTTTACCTGTTTTTGAACAATTTTAATCTCTTCCTCTTTACTTAATTCTACACCACTTCCGCTGGTATTCGCTAATAAAAAAGCCGATTTTAAAGCTCTTAATGATTCTAAAGCAATTTTATCTTTCGATTTCATCGCTGTTTTCATTTGCTCCATTACTTGTTTTTGCAGACTCATATCTATTCTTGTTTAAGGCGAACAAATATACTAAAAAGTATTCATGACCTATAGCTTTGAACTTATTATTTAAGATCCATTATTTCTTGCACTACCTTATAAACCAAATCGTTTTCAAAACCCCTGTACAATAAAAAATTAGTTATTTTTTGACTTTTTTTAAAAGGATTCTTTTCCGTGATAGAATCTCTTTTTTTTATAGCAATTTCTTTTAAAGTTTCTAAATATACATCATGATCTATTTCCTTTAAGCCCTTTTTTATATTGTATGCAGAAATATCTCTGAACTTTAGCTCTCGAATGATCCTTTGCTTACCCCATTTTTTTATTCTAAATTTTCCTCTTGCAAAACTTTTTGAAAATCTTTCTTCGTTTAAAAATTTATGCTCCATCAAGTGCAACAATATCAATTCTTTAGCTTCTGGTATCATCCGCATTTCATTCAGTTTATTCTCCACTTCTTGATGACACCGATCCTGATAAACACAGTAATTTTCTAATTTTTTTTGCGCTTCTTTCACCGTATATGTTAACCTTTTGTTTTTCATGTTATAAAAGAGATAGCAAAAGTACTCTTCGCAAATTATTAACCAAACTAATCCTGTATTATTATGTTGAAATATGTCTTTTTTCTAGTTTTTAGTCTTGTCACAATACCTTTTTATGCTCAAACAACAATTGCTCATCAAAGTTTTGAAACTAACGGTGACAATTGGGATTTTACACTATCAACACCTCCCTGCTCTCTAGATGGAGTTTCATGGAACTATCAGGAATCACTTGAAAATATGGACCCAAGTGATGGTAACCAATTTTGGGGCGTACAAGATCTCAATGGTTCATGTGCCGGGAATGATTTTGAATCTTTAAATTTTACCAGTATAGATATATCTGAATTTAGAAATGTTACCCTAAATTTTGATTATAATGCTTTTGAACTGGATAATGGTGATGATATAAAATTTGAGATCTTCTTAAATGAAATAAGTCAGGGTGAAGTCATACTTTTTGAAGGAAATTCAAATTCCTCCACCAATGGATGGAAAACTGCAACCATCCATATTCCAAATACTTCTTCTAAAATCAGGTTGATCATTTCTATCAAACAAAACGGACAAGATGATTATATAGGAATTGATAATGTTAAACTTACAGGTACACAGATTTCCTATTGTGCTGAATTAATAATCTCTGAGTACGTTGAAGGAACTTCTTCAGGAACATCGTACAGAAATAACTATATTGAAATATATAACCCAACAGATCAAGATATAGATCTTACGGAGTATGATCTTACAAAATACACAAACGATAATTTAGATCCTACCGGCTCTATTCCTCTTACCGGAATTATTTCAGGTTATGACACTTTTTTAATAGAAGATACAACAGAGAATTTAGGTATTGATGCTGACATTTCTTCTGGAAGTTCAGTAATGGATTTTAACGGAAATGATAAAATTGTCCTACGGAAAAATGAGGAGACAATTGATATTATCGGTATTATTGGTGATAATATCAATTTTGCAGAAGACATCACATTGCGAAGAAAAAGCTTTGTTCAAAGTCCTAACAACCAATACAACGAAAATGAATGGGATACATATGGCTTAGAAGATCTAAGCAATTTAAAATCTCATTTATCCTATTGCAGTGGTACTATTCCTGAAATTGAAGTCCTTGGGAATTTAAATAATATCTCTGATGGCAGTTTAATAACTAACGCAAATAACAATACCTATTTTGGAAGTATTGAACCCTCTTTTGAAAACGGCATTTCCAAATCATTTACAATTAAAAATATAGGTATTGGCATTTTAAATATTGATGAAATAAATATCCTTGGCACAAATGCATCTGATTTTATCTTAATCGATAATTCCGTTTCCAATATATCACCAAATGACAGTATACAATTTGAGGTCAATTTCAAACCTTCCGCAATGGGAATCCGAACCGCAATGCTAAGTATTAGCAATAATGATGCTTCAGAAAATCCTTTTAATTTTATCCTTAAAGGAGAAGGAACCGGAGAAAGTTCCAGCCCACTGATGATCACTCAATATTACGAAGGTGATGGAAATAACAAATGGCTGGAAGTCACAAATATCAGTGACTCTCCAACTCAGAATAATGAATATTTTCTTGCTCTTTATAGAAATGGAGACGCCAGTAATCCTATTGGCAGAAAACCAACTATCAAAAAAACTATTCCAGTATTAAATCCGGGGGAAACCCTAAAATACAGAGCCAGTTTAAATGTTGATTCTCCAGAGTATGCCATAGACGGAAATGAAATAAAGACAAATATTTGCACCTTTGATGGCAATGATATTATAATCATATCAACAACAGATGATGCATCCTGCTGGATCAATAAAGTAGATATTATTGGCAATAACAGTTATTGGGGTGATAGTAAATCTTTTGTTAGAAAATATGGATGTGAAGGTGTTGAACCTTCTACCGGTTTTAATGTAGAAGACTGGATTTTTTATGAAATTTCAGATATCAATAACGCAAATATTGGATTCAACCTAAGAATTGGAGAGCATTATGTCGGTTCTACTTCATATAATTCAGATAATAGCTGGGACAATGGTTTGCCTGACTTACGAAGAAGTGCCATAATTGATCACAACTATAACACATTAACATATGGGAATTTAGAGGTATGTAACCTAACAATAACTGCCAATACAACCTTAGAAGTTGGTAGTGAAAATCATATCTCTATCAAGAATGATCTCACCGTAAATGGAACACTTGAAGTATTACATCAAGGTTCGGTATTTATGATTAATGATTCAGGAACGGTAATCAATAACGGCACGACAAATATTCATAAAACAACCACCATTGTAAAGCCTTATGATTATACCTATTGGTCATCTCCTGTAAAAAATGAAACATTATCCAAAGTGTTCTCTGCTTCACCACAAAATTCATTCTATACTTTTGAGACTCCAAACTATATTGATGCCGATAATGACAGTAATGATGATGACGAAAATGCATGGCAATCAGCTAATGGTTTAATGGAAATTGGAAAAGGTTATACTGCAATGGCACCTAATACAAGTCCATTTATCAATACACAATCCATTATTTTTAGTGGTGAAATCAACAATGGAGAGATTGATGTTTCGATTGAACTGAGTGGTGATAATAGCAATGATGAAG
>JAGGWC010000087.1 GCA_021157645.1 Candidatus Cloacimonadota bacterium
AATAAATTGTTTGCAACAACCGCTGCCGGCGCAGCAATTTCTTACTTGAAATCATTAAAAAATAATGATCTGAAACATATTGGGAAAATGCAATTTTATTCCATTAAAAATTATATGCAACTTGATGAAGTTTCACGAAGAAATTTGGAATTAATAAAATCTATTCGATATAATAATTCATTTGGTAGTTTAATCTCAGTTATGGATGAAACCGAAACTCCAATGGGTGCTCGCAAATTGCGGGATTGGTTATTAAATCCCTTATTGGATAAAAAGGAAATAGAATTGCGATTAAATGCAGTTCAGGAACTCAAAGAGAACTTTTCTCTCACGGATGATATTCGCACTTTATTCAAGACAATTGGAGATTTGAGTAGAGTTCTGGGTAAAATTGGAACAAAACGGATGAATCCCCGTGAAGCAATTGCTTTGAAAAACTATTTGGAAACTGCTTCAATTCTTTCTGAAATACTCAGCAAATTTGAGAACGAATTTATTCACTCCTTACAACTGGATATTGTGGATTATTCCAATATTATTGAATTGATTAATTTAACGATAATGGAAGAACCACCTATTTTTATCACGGATGGAAATATCATTAAAAATGAATATAATTCTGATCTTGATGAATTGCGTGAAGTAAGTAAAAATGGAAAAGGCTGGATCGCTAGACTTGAAGATGAGGAAAAGAAAAAGACTGGGATTTCTTCATTAAAAGTAAATTACAATCGTGTTTTTGGTTACTATATAGAAGTTACAAGCAGATACAAAGATAAAATACCTGAATATTATATTCGAAAACAAACCTTAGTAAATTCAGAACGTTATATAAGTCCACAACTAAAGGAATTTGAAGCAAAAGTTTTAGGTGCTGAAGAGAGAATAAAAAATCTTGAATATGAGTTGTTTATTGAAATTAGAGAAAAACTGTACAAAGAAATCGGACCAATACAAAAATATGTAGAAGTTGTAGCCATTATGGATGTTTTGGCTAACCTTGCTCAACTTGCTTATAAAAATAATTATGTAAAACCTGAATTTAATGATGAAGGTTATATTGATATTAAACAAAGTCGTCATCCGGTAATTGAAAAAATATTGAAAAATGAAGAATTTATACCGAATGATATTCACATGAATAATAAAGATAATCAAATTTCGCTGATAACAGGTCCAAATATGGCAGGTAAATCTACATATCTTCGTCAAATGGGTCTTTTAGCGATAATGGCGCAAATGGGAAGTTTTATACCTGTTGCAAGTGCTAATATGCCGATTTTTGATAAAGTTTTTACTCGGGTGGGTGCCTCTGATAACTTGGCGATGGGTCAGAGTACATTTCTGGTGGAAATGATAGAAGCAGCTAATATCCTTAATTCTGCAACTCCCAATTCGTTGATCTTGTTTGATGAAATAGGTCGCGGAACCAGTACATTTGATGGACTAAGTCTTGCTTGGTCAATTGTTGAATACATTCATAATAATCCAAAAATATCTGCAAAAACTCTTTTTGCAACTCATTATCATGAGTTAACAGAATTAGAGACAATTCTTCCCAGAGTTAAGAATTTCAATGTTGTTGTAAAAGAATGGAATGATAAAATTATTTTTTTACGGAAAATTGAACGTGGTTCAGCTGATCAAAGCTATGGGATTCAAGTTGCTCGTTTGGCAGGAGTACCGGATAAAGTTATTAAAAGAGCAAAACAGATATTGCATAATCTTGAAGAACATGAGATTAGTCCTCAAGGGCTTTCCTCAACTGCGAAGAAACAGCTTTCCAATTATCATACTAATCAATTGGATATTTTTGATGCAATTATTGAGAAATCTGAAGAGAAGAATGAAATACTGGAAACTATTAGAAATTTAGATGTAAATAAACTTACTCCAATAGAAGCGATCAATAAGCTTTCTGAATTGAAAGATAAATTGTAAATCTGGAGTTAATAATGATCTTGGTAAGTGCATGCCTGGCAGGAATAAAATGCCGTTATGATGGGAAAGACAATGCGAATATAAAAGTGATAGAAATGGTGAAGAAGGGTATTGCCATTCCTGTTTGCCCCGAACAATTGGGTGGTTTGCAAACACCACGAATTCCAGCTGAGATATATGAGGATAAAGTCATAAATAAAAATGGTGAGAATGTTACTTCTCAATTTAGAAAAGGTGCTGATGAAACTTTACGTATTGCTGAATTAGCAAATTGTCATAAGGCAATTCTAAAACAAAATTCTCCTTCTTGTGGCTATGGTAATATTTATGATGGATCTCATACAGGTAAAATCATAAAAGGAAATGGATTAACTGCTCAATTATTATTCCAAAAAGGAATTACAATACTAACAGAAGATGATTTATAGCAAATAAAAAAGCCGAATTTGAATTCTCAATTCGACTTATCTATTTATCGTTAACAATAATTATTTATTTACCTTTTTTCTTATGTCTATTCTTACGAAGTCTTTTTTTACGTTTATGATTTGCAATTTTATAGCGTTTTCTTTTTTTTCCGCAGGGCATTAATCCTCCAATGTTATTTTAACTTATCGTTGTTAGCTTCATTTACTTCTTCTTTGAAAGCTCTTGAAAATTTAAATGTAGGAACAATGCGTGCAGGAACTTCTACTTTTTCATCAGTTTTTGGATTGCGACCAATACGAGATTTACGGTTCTTAAGTTTAAAAGTACCAAATCCTCTAATCTCAATATGTTTCCCATCTTTCATTGAATCTTTAACTGAATCTAAAAATGCATCTACTGCAAGTGCTACATCTTTACGGATAATTCCAGTCTCTGCTGAAATAACTCTTACTAAATCTGCTTTTGTCATAATTTATTACTCCTTATTAATTTACCATCGATTCTCTTTGTTCAAGAGGTGGTTTTTTCTGTCAAGAACTTTCTAGGTAACTTTGTGTATTCAAGCATTTTAGCGAAATTCTACTTATCTATTGAAATTACGATTAATAATCATATAATAATTTCAGACGAAATTCTTATATGAAAATGCTTATGAATATCCCTAAAAAAGCTTGCAACAAACGGTTAATAATTGGGCAATTATTCATTGACAGTAAAAAACTCATTATTTATTTGGATAAGCTTAAAAT
>JAGGWC010000242.1 GCA_021157645.1 Candidatus Cloacimonadota bacterium
TTTACCATCTATCTTTTCAGCTGCACGAATTTCTCCTGTGTTAAGTTTATTTCTGAATTCCAAGAATAATTTTTTATCAGCATCACAATAATTATTTTTGTTATACAATTCAAGAATTTGGGATTTTAAACTCATTATTTACTCCTATAAAATCTCTTTCAAAAATCTACCGGTAAACGATCTCTTGATCTTTGCAACTTCTTCAGGAGTGCCGGTTGCTACAACCTTTCCACCTTCATCTCCACCTTCCGGTCCAAGATCGATAATATGATCAGCACATTTTATTACATCCAGGTTGTGCTCGATCACAATTACAGTATTTCCCATTGAAACTAATCTGTGAAGAACTTTTAATAATTTTTTTATATCATCAAAGTGCAATCCGGTTGTGGGTTCATCCAGAATGTAAAGTGTTTTGCCTGTGCTTGTTTTGCTAAGTTCACGTGAAAGTTTGATCCTTTGAGCTTCTCCACCGGATAGTGTTGTAGAAGCCTGTCCAAGTTTTACATAATCCATTCCAACTTCTTTCAAAGTTTGTAGAATTTTATATATTTTAGGAACTTTATCGAATATCTTAATTGCTTCCTGAACATCCATTTTAAGCACATCTGCTATGCTGTAACCTTTATATTTTACTGCTAAAGTTTCTTTGTTATAACGTGTTCCGTTACAAACTTCACATTTTACATAAATGTCGGGTAAAAAATGCATCTCGATCTGTTTTACACCACCACCACTACAAGCTTCACATCTTCCACCTTTTACATTAAAAGAAAATCTTCCAGGTTTATAACCCCGTAATTTTGCAGCAGGTGTTTGAGAAAACAGGTTTCGGATTGGATCAAAAAGTTTTGTGTAAGTTGCAGGATTAGAACGTGGAGTTCGTCCAATAGGTTGTTGATCTATGTTTATAACTTTATCAAAATATTCATAACCTTTTATTTTATTGAAACGACCTTGTTTCCTATTTGAATTATTTAGCTCTTTTGCCATCGCCGGATATAATATCTGATTGATCAGAGAGCTTTTACCAGAACCTGAAACACCAGTAACACAAGTGAATGAACCAACTGGTATATCAACATTGATATTTTTGAGATTATTTTGTAAAGCACCGGTTATTGTTAATTTACGTTTATCTGATTTTAATCTTTCTTCCGGTATTTCGATACTTAATTTTCCTGTTAAGTATTTCCCAGTTATAGATTTTCTTGATCTCAGTAGCTGTTCAATATTTCCTTGGAAAACGATCTCTCCACCATAGATTCCGGCTTGAGGCCCAATATCAATTATTTGATCGGCTGTTCTTATCATTTGCTCATCATGCTCAACAACGATAACGGTGTTCCCAATATCACGCAGATGAAGCAACATATTTATTAATCTTGTATTGTCACGTTGATGTAATCCAATAGTTGGTTCATCTAATATATACATAACGCCAACAAGGCTGCTTCCGATTTGACTTGCCAGTCTTATTCTTTGCGATTCCCCACCGGATAAAGTCGGAGCCCTCCTATCTAGAGTAAGATAATGCAGTCCCACATTTACAAGAAAATTAAGACGATTATTTATCTCTTTAAGAACTTCCTCAGCAATTAATTTATCGTTTCCAGTAAGTTTAAGATTTTCAAAAAACTCAATTGCATTACTAATTGACATTGTAGTTATTTCATTGATAGATAATCCAGCGATCTTAACAGCCAGACTTTCCTTGCGGAGTTTCTTTCCTTTACATTCAGGGCATTCTTTGTTGCCAATATATTTAATATAATATTTGCGCATGTATTCAGATTTCGTTTCGTTCATTCTGCGTGAAAGTGTGGGGATTATTCCTTCGAAAGCTGATAGAAATGAACCTGATCCACTTTTTGAACTCCACTCAAATCTGATCTTTTGTCCTCTGGAACCAAATAGTAAAAGATTTTTTACAGTTACGGAAAGTTCTTCCCAGGGATCATTGAGTGAAAAACCATATTCTCTTGAAATTGCCCTGAGTTTTTTTAACTGCCAACTACTTTTTTTCTTATTTAATGTTCCCCAATATACTACAGCTCCTTCCATTATTGAAAGTGATTTATCGGGAATTATAAGGTCAGGATCAAATTCCATTTTTGTTCCAAGACCATTACAAGATCTGCACATGCCAATTGGATTATTAAAAGAAAAATGTTGTGGAGAAAGTTCAGGATATCCAATTCCGCAATTTGAGCAAGAATTGGCTTCAGATAGATTCTCAACTCGATTTTCATCAATATAATCTATCTTAATAAAACCATTAGTCAGTTTTAAGGCAGTTTCAACAGAATCGATCAATCTTGAACGAATACTGTCTTTTAAAACAAGCCGATCTACCACAATATCTATATTATGCTTACTCTTTTTATCGAGAGTGATCTTTTCACTAAGTTGTCGCATAATACCATTGATCTTCACGCGAACGAAACCTTCGCTCCTGGCTTCTTCCAGTTCCTCTTTGTGTTCACCTTTTCGGTTTTGAACAATTGGTGCAAGTATTTGTAGCCGAGTTTTATCGGGATTTAATAAAATGTGATCTACCAGTTGATCAACAGTTTGAGATCCAACAGGATCACCACATTTATAACAGTATTGCTTACCAATTCGAGCATAAAGGATTCTTAAATAATCATAGATTTCTGTAACAGTTCCAACTGTTGAACGGGGATTTTTACTTGTTGCTTTCTGCTCAATGGAAATAGCAGGAGAGAGTCCTTCGATGTAATCTACTTTAGGTTTTTCCATTTGTCCTAAGAATTGGCGAGCATAAGCAGAAAGTGATTCTACATATCTGCGTTGTCCTTCTGCATAAAGTGTATCAAAAGCAAGCGATGATTTACCGGAACCGGAAACACCAGTAACAATGACCAGTTTATTTCTGGGAATCTTTATATCGATATTTTTGAGATTATGTTCCCGTGCACCTTTGATGTAAATTTCTGTTTTCATCAATCTCTCACAAAGTGCATCGGATTATTGAAGCTCCTTTAATTGAGCAATATAGGAATCAATCTCAACAGAATCCTGGTATTCACGAATCTTCTCAAATAAGTTAATTCCTCTTTCAATTTCATTAGTGTAGATTGCAGATTGGTAGATGAGCTGTGTAATATTTTTATCTGTTCGACCATAATAAACAGCTTTTTCTAAATAAGAAAAACCTTTTTCAATTTCATCGGAATCAAACGAATTAAATGAAGCTTCTGCATAGATTTGAGAAAGTCCTTTGTAGAACCTGCTTTTTTGATCAATGAAGTCTATTGCTTTTTCCATGTACTTAATTGCATTTTCATAATCATTTTTTGAATGAGCAAATCTGGAAGTTCGCATGAATGCAGCACCATAATTGTTTAAAAGCCTTTTCATATTTGTATCTTTATAGATCGAATCATCCAAAATGCCACGGTAAGAATATACTGAATCAATATTTGTTACTAATCTTTCCATATCAAATTGATCTTTACCCCTTACTGGAACGAGTCTGCTTACCATTCCTTCATTTCTGAGAAATTCATTAAACCCTATAGGATCTGGTGTAGTTACGGCGAAATAAATAGGTCGTTTCCCATAATTATCTTTAATTATTTGAATTACAGCGAGATCTTTCACATATAAGATCACATCTTTCGGGAAAGTAACAACAAATTCATCTCCCTTAACGGTGCCAGTTATTTTTAGGAAAGTTTCTTGGGGAATTCTTCTGGGATATAGAGCAGTTCTTGGATCATCTTGACATAGATCAATATCTCTTTCAGGAAGGTTAAATTCTACTCCTTCATGATCTCTCAATTGTTTGATATACCAAGGTGTATTTAGCAAACTCAAATTCGCAATTGTTACATCTTTTCTAATACCTCTACCTTGTTCATTTTTATACTCTATTGCTTTAGAAATTAGAGCCTCAGTTTTTTCTGTAGGAGTAGTAATTTGCTGGTAAAGTTTTCCGTTAATATCTTTATAGTCAATTTTTGTAGAAGGAATATACTCTTTGGCAGCAGGATCAAAAACAGCTTGAGCATACCAGACTGGGAATGTGTCATTATCTCCATTTGTAAAAATAATGGCATTTTCTTCTACACTATTTAGAATGTTCTGCCCATAATCAAGAGCAATATATTCTCTGGAACGATCGTGAATAAAATACTGGGAAGCAAGATTAATAACAGGAAGAGCCAGAACTAACATGATTAGTAATCCTGTTAAAATCTTCCCCTTTTTCCTGACAAGATCAATCAAGGCAATTGAGCCGATTGCCATCCATACAGTCCAAAAATTATAAGCTGTTGTGAAAAAATAATCACGCTCTCTAACTTCTGCATCCGATAGATTTATAACAAAAACCATTGCAATAGAGACCATAAACATAAATGAGAAGAAATAAGCAAAAGAATGCTTATTTTTCTTAAAATGATAATAAGCTCCACCAAAACCAAGAAAAGTTATTATTAAATTTGATAACAATTGAATAAATGCTTTTGGAGCATGCAACCATTGAGTTAAGGTTTCCGTATGAAAAAATTGCCAGCTAAAGTAGGTAAGAAATTGATCTTTTATTTGGTAGAAAAATGTAGCTCGTCGAACAAACATACTGGTTACACCATATTGTCTTCTGAGAATATAATCTGTAAAAAGTTTTAAATTATGCGGATATCCTTCATTAATAAATGGTCTATGAGAAGCTCTGATGTAAAGGAATAGGTGAGTAGAAACCGCCACTCCAATTAGGAATAGAGCAAATAACCAGACTTTTGTTGAAACCTTTCCTCTTAAATGATATACAAGAATTCCTAAGAAACCAACAGCAAACATAATCTTGGGTAGATCCGGTATATGTATTGATTTACCAATATTTAAAAAGATAATATAAATAGCAAACAATCCTAAAATGTATATAACAACACGTCTCCAAAATGTTGAAGTTCGAATTGAACTTTTTAAAATTGGATAAACAGCAATGAATAAAACTGCCGGGGCAATTTGAAGTGAAGTTTGATGAATACCAAAACCAAGAAA
>JAGGWC010000042.1 GCA_021157645.1 Candidatus Cloacimonadota bacterium
GTGATAAGTTCTTTTTTTTGTTTATCGATCTTCTTGTTTTTTTTCTTTATCTCTTTATTGATCTGCTTGATCTTATCATTTTTGATTCTTTCATTTCGTGCTTTGAAAATCCAATTAAAATACAGTTCTTCAAATAGCAGGTTTATTGAATCAAATTTTAGAGTTTCTTTCGAGGATTCCTTAAATTTATTTATTGAATCAATACTGATTGAGAAATGAACTTTCTCTTTTTTAATTTTGAAATCTGTTTGAGGAGGAGTGTATTCCAATCCTGGAAGTATTTGTCTTTGTCTGTTCTCAGCAAAACTTACTTTCTTTGTACAATCAATGATCTGTTCATTACCATTTTCTACTTTAAGCAGAATAATATTTTGATAACGCGGAATTAGTTCTAATATTAATTTATAATTTTGTTTGTTATTATAAATATCGATTTTAGAAAAACTTAAATAAATTATTCTATCTGTTTCGGAAATATTCAACTCTGCCAGATGTGCTTTGGTAAGATGTGTATTCATGATATCAAGTTCATTTCTTTGTTCAAAGGGGATGGTATTATTATTAGTAAAAAAGCAAAAACAATCTTGTGATGAGAGGTTTATATGAAGCTCTTCTTTATTCTTACTGAATTCTATGGAATATTGATCTTCAAATTTTCTGATAAATTTAAAAACAAGATTTTGTCCCTTGTTCTCTTTTATCCATTCCGCCAAATATTTATATTGCATTCTCACCTCAAATAATTACGATTAACAAGAAAAAATAGACATTGATTCTGTCTATAAAAAGAAGTCTGTTATTTACCATAAAGTGCAAGTTTCCACATTATTCTTGACACTACGCATATAAATTGGAGATTTTAAATAAAATTTATCAGGAGGACACAATGAATAAAAAATTTATTTTGTTAGTAATATTGATAATTATTATGATCACAGGATCATATGCTATTGATTCAGTTGCATATCCGCTTAAAGTAAAAGGGAATGTAGACCTTATAAGAAACCTTGAAAGTTCTGCTTTAAAACTTGAAGATAATCTTTTTAATGGAGATGAAGTTGAAACTAAAGCAGAATCTTTTGCAGCAATTAAATTTGAAGATGAAAGCTCTATTATTAAACTTTTCCCTAATACTATTCTAAATATCCACACAGAAAAGCAAGGTAACAAGTATAATAAGAGAAGTTTGCTCACAATGGGTGAACTATGGGCAAGAGTAGAAAAAGGTACCGGTAAATTTGAAATAGAAACACCCACAACTGTTGTCTCAGTAAAGGGTACAAATTTCATGCTGAATATTAATGAAGATGGAACAACTCAGCTTTATACATTTGAAGGTGAAGTTTTTTTCCAAAATAAAATTACTGGAGAAGCAGAAGCAATTTTAGCAGGCCAGAAAGGCACAATATCAGGTGATAACCCAATTATTATAGTTCCATTTGATCCCAATGAAATTAATGAATTACAAAGCGAATTTATAAATGAAGAATATGAGACGATTAGAGAAAAGGTAGTTCCTGAAACAGAGAAAGAAAGAACTACTCCAACAGCGCCTGGTGTGATCGAAGAAAAAAAAAGTGATTCATCTTCTGGACCATTCAATATGGGAGGTGGAGTTGGTTCTGTAATGCTGGGTGAAAAGACTTATACACAGATTAGATTAATGCCCGAACTCACTTTCGGTAAATTTGGATTGGGACTGGATATAGATTTGATGATAGATAGTAATGGTAATGTGCGAACTGAAGATTGGGACAGTTTTGAGGATTATGTAAATAAGATATATTATCTTCGTTATGGGCATCGTGGTGATGCATTTTATGGAAGACTCGGTGGGTTTAAATCGTATACTCTTGGTCATGGTCTGGTTATGAAAGATTATTCCAATATGCTACGTTATCCGGAGTATAAACAGATCGGTATTCAGCTTGGAGGAAAACTTCCTATAGCTGGAATGACGGCAGAAATGTTTACTTCAAATGCTGTAAAAAATGAAATTCTGGGTGGGAGGTTAACAATCAAACCTTTGAGCAACATGGATATCCCGTTTTTGAATGATCTGGTTTTGGGTGGAACAGTAGCACATGATCGTAATCAAATTAAAGGATTATTAGATTCTGATGAAGATAATTATCCAGATTATTTCGATGACTATCCATTCAACGAAGATTGGCACGATGAAGTAGATTATGAAAAATATGATTTTTGGGAAGGTGTTTACTTTGAATTTAACCCATATAGCACAATAGAGAATTTCGAAGCATGGTTTGACACTTCTTCCACCATAGATGATTTAAGAAATTCACCTTTTTCTGAGCTTGGAGAAGATGATATAACCGTTTTTGGTGTTGACTATGAGATCCCATTAATTCAGAATCCACTTTTCTCGTTAAGTCATTATGCAGAGGCTGCTAAAATTGACAAACATGGAATGGGTTTTATCTTTCCTGGATTCTATTCCAAATTCCTAATTTTTCAGATGAATTTGGAATATAGAATTTATCAGGATGATTTTATGCCTGCCTTCTTTGACCAACTTTATGATGAGCAAAGGGCAGTCATTGTGATTGATAGTATGGGTAAGAAATTACCAATTTCTAAAGAGGAATATCGACTTACCGATATGACCAAATCCCATGGTTGGTATGGAGCTCTCACTACAAATATTCTCAATTTTCTCTTTATTACTGTAGCTTATGAAGATATGTATGATGATGATGATGACAACTCACGTTCTTTATGGGGAAAAGCAAATTTCGATACAAAACTTATTCCAAAACTCACAAAAGCAGAGATCGGATATACACAAACCGGCTTTGGTAAACTTACCAAATTCAAAACAGCTAATGCTATTATTAATGGTACACTTGGTTATTCTTTAGGTGGGAATACTCAACTAATTGGAAGCTATCAAGAACGTTATATTGATCTTAATGGAAATGGAGAGATTAAAGGTTCGGAAGAAACCATAACTTCAATGAGTATAGGTGTAGAGTTCAGATTTTAGTTCATTTCTTTAGGGTTCTTGCTGTCATTGCATCCATTCCCCGTAGCACTACGAAGGAAGAAAGGAACGAATGTGACTCGGCAATCATTTCTTTTTCTTCTTTTCAACAGTTGAGATTGCTTCGTTCGATGCCGCAGGTAGAAATCTCGCAAAGACAAGGGTAAAAGACATATGGTTAATTTAATAGACGTACATTGTCACCTTGGTGAAGAGAGAATTCTTTCTAATTTAGATAGAGAAATTTCTGATGCAAAAGAAGTAGGGATTTCTAGATTTATTTCAAATGCATTATGCCAAGAAGAGTTTGAATTAATGAATTCAAGGCAAATTAGTGAATTCCAAGATACAATCTTGTGGACAGCCGGCATTCATCCGTATTACGATAAAAGTTCGGAAGATGATATGGAATCATTAATAAAGTTCTGTGATGAGAAAAAGATTATTGCAATCGGCGAAATTGGACTGGATAATCGCAAAGACAATTTCGAATGGCAGAAAAAAATTCTATTAATGCAACTTGATCTGGCAAAAAGCTACGATCTTCCGGTGGTTTTCCATACCGTAAAGCAATATTACGAATTAGATAAAATTTTGAAGAATAATTTCACGAAAGTACGAGGATTTCTACATGCCTTCAATGCTTCTCAAGAAATCTTTGCAAAATTCAAAAAATACGATCTTGGGTTTTCATTGAACGCAAAACCACCTAAAGAGGAAGTGATACATGCAATAATAAAGCACGGATTTTATTTCTTTGAGACTGATGCTCCTTATATGAGACCACGTGAATTAAATGAAGATTTCAATCATCTAAAAAATCTTGTATGGAACGTAAAACAAATCTCACAAAAATCAAATACCAGTCTGGAAATACTGAAAGAGAGACAATATAAGAATTTTTGTGATATGTTTGGATAAAACCTTGCAAACGATGCTGGAATTCTCATGCATGTCTAATGATCTTGATCTTCGCAATAGTTGGCTATTAATGGATTAGCATTGCGAAAGTTTTCAACCATCTGCAAGGTAAGTTAGAGTGAAACAAAAGGGAAATACAATGAAACAATTTAATAGAACAGAGTTATTATTTGGAAAAGAAGCGATTGAGATATTTCAAAAGACTAGAGTTGCCATAATGGGTTTAGGTGGTGTCGGCAGTTACGCTGCCGAAGCACTTGCCAGAAGCGGTATTGGTTCATTTCTGTTAGTAGATTTTGATACAATAAGTATCTCCAATCTGAATAGGCAATTACCTGCCCTTCATAGCACGATCGGGATGATGAAAACCGAAGCAATGCGTGACCGGATATTGGATATCAATCCAAAAGCTACTGTTGATATCTATTCCGATTTTTGTGCTCATGAATCGCGTGATTTTTTATTGGAAAATATTGATTTTGTAGTTGATGCAATTGATAGTTTAGGCCCCAAAGCAGGTCTTCTAGAATCATGCGTCAGTAAAAAAATCCCGGTAATTTCTTCAATGGGAGCAGCCAGCAGATTTGATCCTTCTATGATAGAACTCGTAGATATTTCAAAAAGCAAGGTTTGCCCTCTTGCAAAAAAAGTTCGCAAATATCTTCATCGCAGAGGAATTGAGAAAGGCATCCCTGTTATCTATTCTTATGAAAAACCGATTCCTCAATTTGATCATGAAGCAGGAGCAGAATCAGAATGGGTTTCAGGTCGAGGTAGAAAAAGAGGAACACTTGGTTCAGTTGTATACTTACCTGCAATAATGGGAATGTGGGCTGCCAGTTATGTTCTCAGGAAGTTGGCAGGAAAATTATAGACATTTCTATTCTATTAGTGTCTCTTCGTTAATAAATTTCTCTGGAATTTGTTTCTTTGCTTTTGCACCCAGAGCTTCAATACGCTTTGCACGGGAAATGAGATTTCCTGAGCCAGTAGAGAGTTTTTTTACTGCATCATCATAAGCGGCTTGAGTTCTTTTCAGGTTCACATCGATCTTTTCCAGATCATCAATAAAACCATTGAATTTATCCAATAATGCACCACCCTGCCGAGCAATTTCCATAGCATTTTTGGTTTGATTTTCCTGCCGCCAGATAAAGGCAATTGTTCGCAATGTAGCCAACAATGTGCTTGGACTTACAATCACAATTTGCTTGTTATAGGCATATTGATAGATCGTGTTGTCATGCTGCATAATAGTGGCAAAAACACCCTCAATTGGAATAAACATCATAACAAAATCAGGAGAATTTAATCCTTTTAGATCATGGTAATGCTTCTTATGTAAATCATCAATTTGCGATTTTATTGAAGCATTTAAAGCTTTAAGGTAACCTTTTCTTTGTTCTTCGGTTTCTGAAGAAACCATCCGCTCATAATGAACTAAAGATACTTTAGAATCAATAATCACGTGTTTCTCTTCAGGAAGATTAATTTTAACATCAAGTTGCTTTCGATGACCATCATCATCTGTCAAACTAACCTGAGTTTCAAACTCAATTCCTTTTCTCAAACCCGATTCCTCCAGAATTCTTTCCAGAATAATCTCTCCCCAATTACCTTGTATTTTCACATCGCCCTTCAGGGCTTTAGTTAGGTTATTAGCATCATCACTGATCTTTTTATTTAAGTCTTTCAAATGTTCGATTTGCTGTATTAAGGTTGCGTTACTGATTCTATTCTTTTCGTCTGTGTTCTCGATTTTTTCTTTAAATTTTTCAATATCAGATTTTAATGGATTCAGAAGTTCATCAAGATTAGCTTTATTTTGTTCGGTAAATTTTTTGGTTTTTTCTTCCAATATTTCATTTGCCAGATTTTTAAAAGCATCTGTGAATTTCTCCTGCAATTCTTCCAATTCTTTTTTCTGATCATTTAGTTTTTCCTGAATATTTATATTTATTGTTTCCAATCTGGCAATTTCTGCTAGTGAATTTGTATGTTTCTCTCTTTCGTTACTCAGTTCAGAATCTGCTTTTTCTAGTTCACTTTTAAATAGCTTAATATTTTCGTCTTGTTTGCCCTTTTTACCGAAAAAAAACAATCCGATAATCACACCACCAATCAACATTCCGACAGCTAAATAAAGTAATTCCATTTTTCCTCTTGATCAAAGATTATCTGCAAGTTTGATCTTACTTTTCAATTCTTCCTCTTCTATCTTTCCCATTTCTACTAAAGCTTTATTCAGTAGAACAACACGTTCACGATAAGGTATGAATGCACTTTTAAAACCATTAATAATTATGTTCTTTATGTCAGCATAATCCAAACCCAACTCATTGATCGCAAGCATATATTCGTCGGTAAGATTAGTATCAGAAACCAAGCGATTATCTGTATTAAGTGTAACACGCAATCCGTAATCAAGATAAAAGTTTAATGGGTGTTGTTTAAGGCTGGGAA
>JAGGWC010000108.1 GCA_021157645.1 Candidatus Cloacimonadota bacterium
AATAAAAAAATGTTTGTCTGTGAGCAATCATTAATTTCTAAGGGTTTAAAAACTAAAAAACCGTATGATAAAACAAATTTATCATCAATTTTCCCTCTTGATAGAAGCCAATCTTCATATTTGTAAAATCCCGGTAATTATTAAAACCACATATCTGCTAAAATAGTCAACCCATGCAGTTTACTGAGCTTGTCAAAGTGTACTTTTGGTGGCGCCTGCTTGGCGTGTCTTGGCAAACAGGTTCAACAATGTATATAAAAACAGTAGATGATAGTACTACGGAGTTTTTATGTGCTTAGATGTTGGGCTTAGTTCTTTTTTTCTAGTACTATAGGTTGATTAAAATTCTTAACAATTTGATCCATATAGTACTTTATTCTGGAGTATTCATTCGCTAGATAAGTCGACTTTTTAAACTTGTAATTTCCTTTTACTGTCAAAATACTGTCATCAAGTGAGTAGGTAAGATTGATTTCTGCTAGTTCATTTTCAAGAGTGTATCCTCTTGGAAGTTCAGAGACCAAAAAACTAGAAGGTATTTCCAAGATTGATTCAAACTCATTCTCCCATGGGTAAATAAAATCCACTGGGAATGTTCTTTTCTTTTTGGTTAAATTATTTTTTGATAAAGGAAGGTTTAAAAAGGGTTTTATCACTACATTATTACCCAGTTTTTCTGTTTCATACTCTGTCTCGAAATTCATAGAATAAGGAAGGTTTATGCTTTCATATCCTATAGTTTGTATTTTTTTGATATCGCCAACTTTATCTGAGTAGAATTCCTTGATTTTTAAAGAATCATTTTTAAACCTCTTTCGTGCAGAGAATGATTTATTTTCAGTGTTTTGGATAGATACCTGCACTACAACATTCATACTGATGGTGTCAAGCCTCATTCTTATTATATCCCTTTCAATTGAGAGAATATTATTGTCTAAGCTTATCCATTTTGGTGTATCTTCTTTTTCAACAACTAGCCCTTTTTCATTATTGCACCTTATCGGAAGTTTATTATATGGTAGTAATTCTTCTGTTCCATCTGACAGGAAAGTCGAATCCGTATTTATCAATGCAATGACATAATTCGTGAAATGATCGAATGGATAATCGTTTGGAATTTTGCCATGATTTCTGGTACTCAGTATTAGAGGTTTTGCATTGATTTCAGCTTTATTAAGAAGGGCAATCATGAATAAATTGATATCAGCAGAATTGCCTTCTTTTTTATTAAAAAATTCTTTTGCTGATTGCGATGCATACTTACTGTAGTTACCGTTCCATTCAAAATTACTCTTTACATAATCAATAATTTGTTTTGCCCTCTGTCTATTGTCTGTGCCATTTAGGTTCAGCTCTTCTTCAAGAACCTTTTTTGCAATTCTCGAACTACTTTTTAGATATTTTCCGAATTTCTTATGCTTCAATAGAGACTTGTTGAGAGAAGGCCAGGTAGAAATAATATTAGAGGATCCTCCTCTTGGGCTATGAAACTTAGTTAGTTGAAAATCCATTTTTATTATATAATCATTAATAGAAGAAATATATGATTCATCTGTAAAGGCCGGAACATCTTTTAATACGTAAGTATATATACAATCTTGAAATTCAATTGGATTAGAAAACCCCCAAGATCTTTTTTCATTTGCTACAACTGAGTTTTGATAATCAAATCTGGATATGCCCTGAACAATAAATACATATTCGTAAAATGGAATCATACTGACTTGATACTCACTATAAATTGTAGGAATTTTGTCTTGAAAAGTCCAATCAGGTAAATTGAAGTGAAATGGTGTTTCTAAAATGTAGCGATATTCTAAAATAGCTCCATCCTGAACATCGGGGAAAACGAATTTTTTGTTATACCATTGTTCATTAATCCGCTCCTCATAAATGGTTGATGGGTCTAACCTCTTTTGTATTAATCTACCATCTTTTATATTATATGTAACGGCTTCAATTGATCTTACAATTTCAGTTTTTCCATATCCGTCAACATAATAAGGAATAGAAACTTCCGTATATTGAGATTCGGACTTATCGAATATTTTGATTCTTTTGTGTCTTGTAAATCGAATATCATAACCATTATCTGTGTCGAAAAAAACCGATTTTCCTTTGTCATAAAGGATTACTGCTTTTGCTCGTTTATCTTTTTCATAACTTTTCATCTCTATTTCTTTCTGAGATATTTTTCCAAATTCTATTTCAAGTTTCTGGCCGTAAGCAAATTGGCTTAGAAGGAGGCTGATTATTAGCAGAGTTTTCATTTTTTAAATATTTTTCATTTTATAAGTATCGCTGTTTTTTTCTTGTATGTGTTTATGGAATCTATGAACTCATATAAATCATCATAATTGTCAAGTAAGATCTTATTGGCAAGTAAGGTAAACTTCTCAACAACAAACAACTTATTGCTTTTTTTAAGAAAATCAGCATAGTATGTACCATATTTGTTCTCAATCCTGATTCCTTTAGGGACTTGAATTTCTTTTTGTTCAAAATTTTGTAGATCATATACGCTTTTATCGGATTTATTAATTGGAAAATTGATCATAACATCTAATTTTCTTTCATTAGGATTTTCAAAATCTGGTAATTTTATCCTGAGGGGATTAATTACTTGGAATGCTCCTATTTTTCTGAGGATCGAAGAGGAATTCCCATCAATATTGAGATGTAAAAAAGTGCTATCCCTATGCAAATCTATGATGTCCCAGTTATTGATTTTAAAACCTTTGATCCCGTGATGTCTATTTATTTCTTCACTTTGTCGTTCTTCGTCTTTATCAGAAATGAAATATCTAAAATTTTCAAATGATTTTCCTCGTAAGAATAAATCAATATCAATCTGTACCTCATTGTTGTTTGTTGCTTGAAAATTATAGCTTCTTTCTATCAGAACATCATTGATTGAAAGTTCAGGTGTTTTGACCAGTTGGCTTTTCTCTCCATTAATAACCAAAGCATACCTGTTTTGAGTTAAAGTTCCGAGATAATTAAAAGGTAATGCGCTGGATGTATTCTCAAGCCATATTGTATCTTTCTCGGATGGAATCATAAGAATCACATGGTTGAACTGTTGACTCGGAAGATTTATGTCAATTTCTGTGTTGTTTTCACCTGCTTTGATAATAGTATAAAATGATTCTATTCCAACACTTTTAAGCATTGCTTTCATATATGTTGTAAGAGCCTTGCAGTCTCCATACTTATTTTCACAAACATAGGAAGCGGGGTAACTTTTTAGTCCACCAATATCTATAGCAACATTGACATATTTAGTTTGATCTTGTAGATAATAATAAATGGTTTTAATGATTTCATTTCTTTTATCGATGCCATTAACCAGTTTTTTAATTGTCCATTTTTCATTTAGTGTTAGTTGATCAGTACCATTATTTAACTCATCTAACCAAAGCCCAAAAGATGACCAGGAGTCTGTTTTTCCAGATATGCCATATTTAAAGTCAGTAGGAACAAGTTTAACAATAGGTATCATTTTTTCGGTTGCAGGCGAGTAAATTTCATATTGGGGTTTGTTCACCTTATGGGATATCCAACTCAGTATTTTCCTATTATCAACTTCGGTTTCTTTGAAAACCAAATTATTCGGATTATGAATTTTGACTCTAAAATCAGAAGGTAGGTTGACTTCTAATGAACTTTTAATTGTTGTTGCATTTTTAATAATTAGGGGTGTCCAAAATGTAATATATAGATATTCTTTCTCCTTAATTGTGTATGAGTATTCAATTCTATATGGATACTGATTCCAGTACAAATCAAATTCAGTTATTAGATCATCTTGATAAAATGCTTGATAGGATAGATTACTACGAGTGATGAGATCCTTCTTCTTGAGTTTTCTAACTGTATTTCCTTCATTATTCAGTATGTAGGCATAATTAACTGAAAACTTTTGATTAGGATTGTGCCTCAGTTCGACATGAGATAACCAGTTCTCATCTTTATTATTTATTTGAATCAAGATAGTTTTTTCGGTAGTTTTCTTACCATTGTCATCAATTGTGACTTTGGTATCATCGTTTATTACTTGACTATATGTCAACTGAAATGATAATCCAGTCAAGCAGGCAGATAAAAGATAATATAAAAGTTTAGTGATCAATGTATAACTTTTAATAGCGACAATTAAGCCCAACTAGTAGATAATAACTATTCTATGCTCTATATATCGCTTTTGTCAGTATTATTTTTTCTGTATTATCGAAATTCATAAAAATAATATGTCAAAAATATTTAATACTTTGTAAAAGTATAATTAT
>JAGGWC010000126.1 GCA_021157645.1 Candidatus Cloacimonadota bacterium
ATTCTGGAATTGATTATTTTGTTAGAGAGCATAGTTTGTTCTTAAGAGTAACCTATTTCTTGAGATAATATGGAACTTAGAGAACAGTCGTTATTCTTTGAAGAAGAACTCACAAAGTATACTGTACCTGCTTTGAATGATGAATTTCTAAAATACAGTGAACAAATAATTTTAACACTTAATCTCCAAAAGGTCACAAAGATCGATAGTGCAGGCGTTGCTTTTATAGATGAGATGGTAACAAAATTAAAACTTGATCCAAACAATTCCTTATTGATGAATGAGATGGTAGAAATTGCTTATAGTACTTTCACTTCAGCAGAAATACAATCCGTTAAAGCAGAGAATAAATTAGATTTCTTTACCCAAATTGGATCAAGTTCTGTTAATTTCATTAAATCTGTAAGGGATGGGATATACCTGATCGCAGATATTTCTTACTGGTCATTTGTGGGTATCTTTGATAAAAGAGGACAACGAAAAGGGTCAGTAATTCAACAAGCTCTGTTCATTGGTGTAGATGCACTTGGGATAATTGCCCTACTCTCAATGATATTGGGGTTAATACTGGCATTGCAATCCGCTGCACAATTACGACAATTTGGGGCAAACATATTTGTTGCTGATCTCATGGCGGTATCTATGGTCACAGAGATGGGACCCATACTTACAGCTATAATTCTAGCAGGCAGAAGCGGGTCTTCAATTGCTTCAGAGATAGCCACAATGCAGGTTACAGAAGAAATTGATGCTCTAAAAATGATGGCCATAAATCCAATAAGATATGTTGTCGTTCCCAAATTTCATGCCATTACGATCTGTATTCCACTTTTAGTAACAGTGTCAACCTTGATTGGAATTTTTGGCGGTCTTATTATAGCTGTAACATATCTTGATCTGAGTGCTACCGTTTTTATTGATCGAGTATTTGAAGTTCTTACCTTACGGGATGCTATAATTGGGTTGGGTAAGAGTTACTTTTTTGCTTGGGTTATTGTAATAATTGGAAGTTACTATGGATTTAATGTGAAAGGTGGCTCAGAAGGTGTAGGAAAAGTTACAACTCAGGCAGTTGTCGCCTCCATTTTCTGGGTAATAATACTGGATGCGATCAATAGCTTGATCTTCTATTTTAATGTATGAAAAAACCAATAATTTCAGTTAAGGATTTAGTTGCAAAATATGGTGAAAAGACTATATTAAAAAATATTTCTGTAGATATTTATCCTCAGGAAGTAACTGTTATCTTGGGTAGCAGCGGTTGTGGAAAAACCACATTGATCAAAAATATACTTAAACTTTATCAGCCTTTTTCCGGGTCAGTTAAGATATTCGACAAAGAAGTAACCTCAATGGATGAACAGGAATTTGATGATATCCTCAGTAAGATTGGAATGCTTTTTCAAAATGGTGCACTTCTTAATTCTTTAAGTATTTTTGATAACGTAGCAATTCCCTTAGAACAGCATACTAAACTTTCAAAAAGTGTAATTGAAAAAATGATAAAAGTCAAATTGGATCTGGTTAATCTTGGTCATGCTATCAATATGGTACCTTCAGAACTTTCAGGCGGAATGAAAAAGAGAGCTGCTTTAGCTCGTGCGATCGCTCTCGATCCTGATATCCTTATCTGTGATGAACCCTCTGCAGGTCTTGATCCGTTAACAAGTGCATCTCTTGATGATCTCATACTGAAATTAAAAGATCTACTAAATATGACAATCTTAATTGTAACTCATGAACTTGCCAGCATTTATAGAATAGCTGATAGAATTATTTTTCTTGATAACGGGAGATTGTTATTTAATGGGACGTTAGAGGAAGTAAAACAAACAAATATTCCCGAAGTAAAAACATTCTTTGAAATAGGTAAATTTTAATATTTATGGCAGAGAATAAAAAAAAATTTCTGTTAGATGAAAATTTGGGCAAACTGGCAAAATGGTTACGTATGCTGGGCTATGATGCCGCTGTTTACAAAAGCATCAGTATTGAGAAAAAAATATCTCTTTGCAAAAAAGAACGTAGAGTGTTCCTAACAAGAAGTAAAAAAATAGTTAGAAGAAAGGAAAAATTTTCCAGGATATTGATAAAAACAGAAAAATATGATGAACAATTGCGGGAAATTATACATTTAATTGAATTTGACAATGAAATGTTATCTTCACGATGTTTAGAATGCAACTATAAATTACAAGAGTTACAAGTAGAAAAAATTAAAGATATAATTCCTGAAAATGTAAAACACAATTTCTCAAATTTTAAAATATGCAGAAAATGCGGAAAGATTTTTTGGAAAGGCTCACATTATACTGCCATGAAAAGCAAACTTAAGAATTTATTGACAACATAAGTTCAAAGAATTATAAAATAATTAATATCTTGAAAAAAATAAAGGGTAATTTTATGAATAAAGCTGATAATATAAAAATCTTTAAATTAAGGAATCATATCTTTGATTACGCATGGGGATCTAAGACATTTATCTCACATTTATTAGGGAAAGATGATGCTTCTCAAGAACCGCAAGCGGAACTGTGGATGGGTACTCACTCTATTGCTACTTCACGCATTATGATAAACGGTAAAGAAGAATCATTATTAGATATCATTAATAAAGATCCTTATAAAATGCTGGGTAAAAAAATAGCTGATAAATTTAATAACAGTTTGCCATTTTTGTTTAAAGTCCTTGCTGCTGCCAGTCCTCTTTCCATTCAGGCTCATCCCAGTAAAGATCAAGCAAGAAGAGGATTCAAACTTGAAAATAAAGAGAACATTCCACTGAATTCTCCTGAACGAAATTATAAAGATAATAACCATAAACCTGAACTTGTTTGTGCTTTGACAAATTTTGAAGTAATGTGTGGATTTCAACCTTTAAAAGAAATTATAGATAGAGTTAAATATCTGCAGTTGGAAGATCATATTGCCCGTATGAAAGAATTGGAGGCTGACCCTTGTGCCCGAAATTTAAAAAAAATGTTCTTAGAACTAATGAATAAACATAATAATAACCAAACTAAAAAAATTAGTATTTTAATAAACAAGATTACTGAATTTGAACCAAGAGATGAAAACGAAGTATTGATATTTAAATGGATAGCAAAACTGGCAGCAATCTATCCAAAAGATATGGGAGTTTTTTCTCCTCTCTTTTTTAATATTGTGACACTTAAACCGGGTGAAGCACTTTTCATAAATGCTGGTGTGCTACATGCCTATTTAAATGGCTGTGGAGTGGAGATCATGGCCAATTCGGATAATGTTTTACGCGGAGGATTGACCCCTAAAAAAGTTGATTTACCAGAATTGATAAAAATACTAAAATTCAATAATGATGGGTTAAAAAAGATTCAACCAATAATTAATAAAAACGAATATATTTATCAAACTTCAGCTAAAGAATTTCAACTTTCTAAAATTAGATTAGATAATGATGAACCTTTTGTAAATGCTAATGTTTCAAGTGCTGAGATCATTTTGTGTACAGAAGGTACAGGATCAATAACGTGGTCAGATTCTTCACTTGAGCTGAATACAGGAGAATCTGTATTTGTCCCCTATGCAATTACAGAATATGTCATAAATGGTTCAATTGAGTTGTTCCGGGCTATTGTTCCAGTATGAAGAAATAAGAGAGTAATAATTGAAACTTAAAGAACTATTAAAATTAATGAAAATGCCAATCATTATTATCAGCATTGTGATCATCCTTTTCTCCATATTGTCATATTTCTTTGGTTTTCAGTTGACTTTAGCGAAAAATACGAGCCTCATCATGCGAATAATGTATGCTTTAATCTACCAGTTGGATATCACCCATCATCTCACATTTGCCACTCTTTTTACAAGCTTTGTGATTTTGCTCTGTGCAACTGGTTTCTTACTTATCGGCTGGGGTAACAGAGAGAAATTAAAGATTAATTCTAACCAACAGGGAATTATTAAATTATTCAGTGTGATCATGCTTTTCTTTGCTAGCAAAGATACCTTAGGGTTAAGTGATCAGTTGGGCAAGAAACTTGAGTACGCAATGGGATTTTCTCGATTATTTATATATATACCTCTGATCTTGACAGGGATTCTAATATTCATTTTACTATTCGGTCAATTGATCAAGAATATCAGGACAGTAAAGAAAAGAGTTCTAACTAATCATTATTTCAAATCAGTTATTTTATTAACTTTGATTTACTTAATTCTTATAATTAGTGATGGATATCTGTCG
>JAGGWC010000050.1 GCA_021157645.1 Candidatus Cloacimonadota bacterium
ACGCCAGAATTGAATTTAAGAACGCCAGAGAATTCCTAGCAAATCAACTTGATGAACATGACCGTAGATTACGTTCTGCTGAAGAAGAACTTCGAATCTATAAAATTGAACATGGTGTATCCATGCTTTCAGAAGAGACACAAAAACTTATCGAGCAATCATCTGATCTTACCGCTATGTTATCTGAGGCTGAGACAGAATTGAATGTTGCAAACAATCATCTTAAGTTTCTTAAAGAAGAGTTAACTGTACAAGATGAGTCTCTTGCAGATGTTAATACCGTACTATCCTCTCCCCTTCTAGAGCAATTAAAACAAGAAACCGTAGCACTTCAAACTCAATATATAAACTTCCTTACAAAATCTGAATACTCAGCAGATCATCCTGAACTTGTTGCACTAAAAAAATCTATCGAAAGCGCAAAAATAAAACTCAGTGAAGAGATACAGAGAATTTTAAAGGTTAAATCCGGCTCAGCCGATCCATTAATGTTCAGATCCAGTTTGATAGAAAAGATCTCCACAGCCCAGATCGAACAAAATATTAAATCATCTAAAGTTATTAGTTTAAGAGAAGTTGTAGAAAAATATAATGAAAAAATGTCACTACTCCCTGATACTGAAATTCAGCTTGCCAGATTGGAACGGAACTACAGAATCAATGAGAAGACATATACAATGCTAATTGAAAAATATGAAGAAGCAAATATTGCTGAAAAATCCAAAATTGGTAAGATCCGTATTGTAGAAGAAGCACGTATTCCCGAACTCCCTGTTAAACCAAACAAAAAAATGAATATTATAATTGCGATTGTACTTGGCTTGGGTTTTGGAATTGGCGCTGCACTTTTGATTCATTCATTGGATTCAAAGATAAGAACTTATGATGATGTTCGCAAATATGTGTCTTTACCTATTCTGGGAACTATACCGCTTATACAAACAGATGATATAGAACTTGATAATATCGAACAAAAAATTGAGACAAGCAATAAATCTGAAAAAGAGAAACATAAAATAATACTACAACAAATCCATGAAAAGTTGGTAACAAATTATTCTCCTAAATCTTCAACTGCTGAAGCATTTAGAATTCTACGAACTAATATAATTGCAAGAAAGAAAAATTCAGAATGCACAACATCACTTATCACAAGTTCAGGCCCAAAAGAAGGGAAATCCACAATCCAGACAAATTTAGCTACGGCATTAGCTCAAATGGAGGCAAAGGTAATTCTGGTCGATCTTGACCTTAGACGTCCAATGGTTCACACGATCATGGGCTTTGATAAAGAAACAGGTATTAGTGATTTTCTTATGGATAAATCTATAAGAATAGAAAGTATAATCAAAAAATCTAATATTGAGAATCTTGATATCATAACCAGTGGTCTCATCCCACCTAATCCATCAGAGCTTCTTGCTTCAAAACGAATGGATGAAGCCATTGAAAAACTTAAAGAAAAATATGATTATATTCTGTTCGATTCACCACCGGTTATTGCTGTTACAGATTCAATGATAATGGCAAATAAAGTGGATTTATTAATCATTGTTATTCGCATTGATCAAGCTGATAAGAATGTTGTTTTAAGAATGAAAGAACTTCTTGAAAATATAAAAGTAGATATCACTGGAGTTGTAATAAACGGTATTCAGCCACAAAGATATTATAATAGTTCCGAATATAATTATTATTATTATTATTATGGAAATAGTAAAAAAAAGAAATCTAAGAATAAATTCTTCGGCAAAAATAAATCTATTTCTTGATGTTCTATCAAAATATCCTGATGGATATCATCAGATAAGAACAATTTTTTCTGAAATTGAGCTCGCTGATATTATAAATTTTGCTTTGACAAAAAAAGGCGCTGTTAAAATTTTGTCAGATATAGACTTTGTGAATGCAAAAGAAAATTTAATTTACAAAGTTGCGGTCTTTATAAAAGAAAAATATAATGTGAAATTTGGTGTGAAAATAGAATTGCAAAAAAACATACCCATTTCAGCAGGGATGGGTGGCGGAAGCAGTAATGCAGCAAGTACGATCATTGCACTTTCAGAGTTATGGAATCTCAAACTTTCCAAAGAGGAAATGAATAAGATAGCAGAGAACTTTGGAAGTGATATTAATTTTTTCCTTGAAGGTGGTTGTGCCTTAGGTGAAAATCGTGGAGAGAAAATATCATCTCTTAAGCAAATAGAGTTAGATAATATATTCTTAGTAAATCCTGGTTTCGGAATCTCCAGTAAAGAAGCTTATGATGCTGTTATGTTAGATAATTTTGAAAATGACAATTGGAATGAATTAATAGAACACGAAAATATTAAGTTGTGCTTTAACAAACTCCAAAAAGGAGTTTGCAAAAAATACCCTGAAATCCAAAAGATAATTGATCATCTCTTGGAAAACGGAGCTGAGCAAACGATACTCTCTGGTAGTGGAGCCACAATAATTGGATTCTGCCCAGACAGAGAAACAGCAGAAAAATTTTCAATATACTATTCTGATATAGGTTATTGGAATTATATTACTAAAACTAAAAGGAGTACAAAATGAACATTACAGATGTTAAAGTTTTTCTTAGAGAAAGTAATCAACTTAAAGCATTCGTCAATATGGTTATAGACGACGCATTCATCATTAGAAACATTAAAGTTATCGAAGGTGATAATGGTCTTTTTGTTGCAATGCCAAGCCGTAGAGTAAGCTCTGGAGAATATCGTGATATCGCTCACCCTATCAACACTGAGACAAGAAATCAGATCGAAAGTGTTATCATTGAAAAGTATAAAGAAGTTCTTCAAGGAGCTTTGTCATCAGCTAATGAAGGTACTGAAAAAAAGGTTAAAAAACCAGTTGATGAACCAGCAGAAAAACAAACTGAAGATGTAGAAGAGAAGCCCATAGAAGAACCAGTTGCAGAATAATTATTAGATGTATTCAAGATTAAAAATTTTTACAGGTAATTCTAATGTTGAGCTGGCAAATGAGGTTTCAAAATTTTCAGGTATTCCGTTAGGAGATGCTGAAGTTTTTAAATTCTCAAACGACAATTCATTTGTTAAAATCAATGAGAATGTAAGAGGAGCTGATATATTCATAATACAGCCGACCTGTTATCCTGTAAATGATAATGTGATGGAATTATTCATCATGATCGATGCACTTAAGCGTGCGTCAGCAGCAAGAATAAATTGCGTAATGCCAATATTTGGTTATGCACGTTCAGATAAAAAAGATCAACCAGGAGTTGCAATTACTGCAAAATTAATTGCTGATCTTCTTACAAAAGCAGGCGCTGACAGAATTATAGCAATGGATCTACATTCAGATCAGATACAGGGTTTCTTTGATATCCCTGTTGATCATCTTTATTCAACTCCTATATTTACTAGATATTTTAAGGCAAATCTTGATCTATCAAATGCTGTTGTTGTTTCTCCCGATACTGGTGGAACTGCAAGAGCCAGATTTTTGGCTGAACGACTTAATTGTTCTCTAGCAATTGGAGATAAGCGTAGAATCGGGAATAATGATAATGCGGAGATATTAAATGTTATCGGTGAAGTTGAAGGAAAAATAGCTATTCTCTTTGATGATATTATTGATACAGGTGGTAGTTTGTGCAAAATGTCACAAGCACTTATAAATCAAGGTGCAAAGAAAGTTTATGCTGCTTGTGCTCATGGAATCCTTTCGGGGAATGCCATTAGTAATTTAGAAAAATCACCAATAGAAAAATTGTTCATTACGAATTCGGCTCCTTTAAACAAAGAGAAAGCAAAATGTAAGAAAATCGTACAGCTCTCTATCGCCGAATTATTAGCTAATGCAATTAAGAAAATTCACATTGAAGAATCTTTAAATATCTTATTTAGATAAAACATAAAATCCACATAGTGGGATTTCAACGGAGAAAAAAAATGAACATAAAAATTAATGCAGAAAAAAGAGAATTGGGGAAAAGATCCAATCTTACAGAATTAAGAAAAGAAGGTTTTATCCCTGGTATAATCTATGGAGCAGGCCAAGAAGGAATTAAAATTGCTTTTAATGCTCGTGATTATACTCGCGAATATAAAAAATCAATCGGAGCAGTTGCTTTCTTCGACATTACTATTGATGGAAAGACATACAAAACTTTCATCAAAGAAAAGCAAATTCATCCATTAACAAGGGAAATTGTGCATATCGATTTTTTAGAACTTCACAAAGGAAAACCTATTACAATTGATGTTCCAATTAATTTTACTGGTGAAGCACTTGGGACAAAAGAAGGTGGAGTTTTTGAGATCATTCACAGAGTGATTCAGGTTACATGCCTTCCAAAAGATATCCCTGATGAAATTAGTTTTGATATCTCCAGTATGAATATTGGTGACTCTATTCACGTTAGCGATCTTAATGTTTCTGAGGATATGAATATTGAGCTTACTGATGAAATAACAATCGCTATTTTAAATGTTCCAAAACTCGCAGGAGAACCTGAAGAAGAAGAAGAAGTTGAAGGTTTTGAAGGAACTGAAAAAGTTGAAGGCGAAGAAAGCGATAAAGCCACCGAAGAAAAGAGTCCTGAAAAAGATTCTAAATAATGAGATTAGTCGTCGGACTTGGTAATCCAGGAAAAAAATATAAATTTAATAGGCATAACATTGGTTTTGCGTTTTTGGATTCCTACCTAAAAAGACTAAATCTGAAATTCAAAAGAAGAGTTAAATATAATTATCTGATTTTAGATGATTTGATCTTTATAAAACCTAAAACTTATATGAACAGGAGTGGAGATGTTGTTACTTCTGTTTTAATAAAATATAGGATAGATGAAATTCTTGTCATTGTTGATGATATTCATCTTCCTGTTGGTGAAATTAGAATACGGAAAAGTGGCGGCAATGGTGGTCATAACGGACTTGGCTCCATTGTCAATTCTCTCGGCTCAGATGAGTTTGGAAGAATCCGAATTGGAGTTGGTTCTCCAAATGGAAAGGATCTTTCCAACTATGTTCTTTCTGATTTCTCAAAAAATGAAATTTCAACATTAAATGTTGTTTTTGATCTTTTAAATATTCTACTGGAAAGTTATCAGAATTCTGATCTTGATCAGATGATAAATGAATACAGTAAATATAAAAAATCCTATTCTGAGAAAATATTAAAATCTCAGGATCAATAGATAGTAAAATATTATTACTATCTTAAAATGACCAAAGGAGGAAAAATGCTAAATAAGTATGAAAGTATGGTCGTGATCACTCCAACTCTTAGCGAAGAAAACGCAAAAAAAGAGAATGAGTCGATCAAAAATTTCATCAAAGAAAACGGCGGTGAAATCCTTAATTCTGACGAGTGGGGAAAGAAACGCCTTGCTTACCAAATCAACAAATTCAAAGAAGGATACTATTTCATCAATTATTTCACTCTCGATGCATCTAAAGTAATCAAGTTAGACCGATTCTATAAGCTTCATGAATATGTTATTCGTAATAATATTTTAACTAAATAGGGAGATGTTATGTCAAAAGAACTTAGGTTTCCTAATATTAATTCGATGATCATTAGTGGAAGATTAACCAGAGATGTTGAGTTACGTTATCTTCAAACTGGTACTCCTGTTGCTAAGCTTTCTCTTGCTTTCAACAGAAATTATCAGAAGAATGGTGAATGGCAACAAGAAACAGGATATATTGATGTTGTTGTTTGGAACAAGCGTGCTGAGCAATGTGCTGAATATTTACATAAAGGAAGTCCAGTGCTTGTAGAAGGTTATTTAAAAACTCATACTTATGTTGATAAGAATGAACAGAATCGAAAAGTAACAGAAATTGTCAGCAGTAAGGTTTCTTTCTTGGAGAAAGAGAGCTATGGCTCTACTTCAAATGAAGAATTCCAGCCTTCTGGTAATGATAATAATAAGAACACTAAACAAAGTCAACCTGTTGCAGAAGTAACAGATGACGATGTACCGTTCTAGAAAATTGTAGGAGAAAATAATGGAAGAAAAAATAGAAAAAGCCAAAGTAGAAACTACTGAAGCGAAACCAACCGTAGCAAAACCAACTGCAGTAAGAACTGAAAGGCCATATTCAAGACCGTCAAGACCACCTCAAGATAGAGATAATAGAAGAAGAACTTTTAAGCCAAGAGGTAAATTCCTCTTTAAAAAGAAAGTATGTTTTTTCTGTAAAAATAAAAATGCTGTAATTGATTACAAAGATGTTGGTTTATTAAAAAGATTTGTTGCTGAAAGCGGTAAGATAACACCAAGACGTTTTACAGGTGCTTGTACTAAACATCAAAGAAAAATTGCTGTGGAAATTAAAAAAGCACGTCACATGGCACTTATTCAATATACAGATAAGCATAAATATTAAGCAGTGATCTTTTTAGCTGTAATTTCCGTTGTAATTGCAACGTTATCCCCATTTTGGGGGTTGATCTTTATAATAGCATTTAGTGGCAAATACCAGGAAAAAAGAAATCTGTTCTATTCTGTGTATTTTGGTTTTGTTGTTATACTTTTTCTTTTCAAAGTAATTGACATTATTTCTTTTATGGATCTGTTAATTGGAGTAGGTTTAACCTCTGCCCTATATTTATGGAGCTTGCATCGTACTTTGAATTTCATTAATGCATTAGTCTCAGTTTTCTTTCTGAATATAATTTATGCAATACTGCGTTTGATTATTCTAGGGAGATATCATACCAAAATAATTGTAGAAGTTATAGATAAATATAAAGAACTTGTCATGCAATCATTTCAGAATAATGATGAACAGCTAACTTTTGCATTAAAATTCACAGATACATTTCAAGAGCTATTTACAAAATACTATGCTGGAATTTGGGTTTTTACAATTGTTTTTGCAATCTACATTGGGTCATTATTCCTTTCTAAAAAGGGAACTTTAAAATGGGAACACAGAAAAACAAGAATGCCCTTTTACCTGATATACTTCTTAATAGCAGCTTTAGCTGGATTTCTATTGCCAACCACAAATACTTCTGGTATTAATGCACTTATCATGATCGCACCATTGTTTTTGGTACAGGGAATTTCAATTCTGGATTTTTATTGGGGAAATTTCTTAAAAAAATCTAAATTTCTGCTTTTGTTATTGATCTTTTCAATGGTGTTCAATTATTTTATATTAATATTAGTTGCTCTTGTTGGGCTTGCTGATATTTGGTTTAATTTTAGGAAAATAGAAATGGAGGAAATAGATGAAAATAATATTAACTAAAGATATAAAGGCTTTAGGCGAAGCTGGAAAACTTGTAAAAGTAAAAGCTGGTTATGCCAGAAATTACTTATTGCCAAACGGATTTGCAATACCAGCAAATCAAAAAAATCTCTTAAGGATTGAAGAGATAAAGAAACAAGCTGCTGATGAAAAAATTGCTTTATACGGCAAGTATAAAGAAATCATCAATAAAATTAAAGATGTTGAACTTACATTTATAAGAAGAGCTGATGAAAGTAATCACTTGTTCGGTTCTGTTTCAGAGAATGATATTGTAACTTCGCTTGCTGAAAAAGAAATTGATATTCATAAAGCAAATGTTATCTTAGAAAAACACCTTAAAGAAATTGGTACTTTTGATGTTGAAATTAACTTTGCTGCTGAATTAATAACTTCTGTTAAAGTAAAAATTGAAGGTGAAAATGTTGATAGTAAAGAGATAACTGATAACATTGAAGTTAAAATCAGTGAAGACATAGAAACTGAAAAAGAAGTAAAAAAAGAAGAAAATACTGAAAATGAATAAAAAATTTATAGAATAGGGAGGAAAACTTGAAAAAGATAATTAGTATTATTGAATGGGTAGTTCTATTGCTTGTATTTGCATCTTTAGGACTTTCTTCAGATGATCCAACGTTTGGATTTTTCTTTTACTTAGCATTCTTTACTGCAACTTTTGCGCTTGTTTATCTTTATATAAAAAAGCATCAAAGAAGAACCGAGATCGATCCAAAAAAAATAACTCTCGTTCATAAAATATCCGGTATTATTTTGTTATTAGTCGGACTTTTCAGCCCAATTATTGCATTGAGAAAAATTAATCTTCCTATTCTGGCAAATGTGTTGATTTTTCTGGCAACAGCAGTGTTAATTGGATTAGGTGTATTGGCAATTACTTTGATAAATGACATCAAGCACAAAAAGATATTGGGATATATTCTTTTGATCCTCATTGCATCTATACCGGCAATATTTGCAACAACATTCCTACCAACGTATTTCCCAAATGCATATAATGCTCTTGGGATTTCATACTGGGCAATTGTGTCAGTTTCTATTTTTACTTGGTGGGGATTCTCTCTTTATTTTAAGAAGGATTAAATTCCTTTGTTATAGCAGTTGATAATTTCCGATGAGATTTTTTAAAACCGGTAATGCAGTTAAAGACTTGGTCTTTAGTATTGCCGGTGAAGAAAACCATGATCTTGTAGCTGTTGCATTTGGTTGGAAAACGATAGTTGGTAATTTATTGGCAGAGCGTGCTTCTATAATTAAATTAGAAAATGGTGTGCTTTTCATTGCTGTTACTAACAATGTATGGATGCAGGAACTTGTTCTTAGAAGATCTCAGCTTATCAGCGATATCAATAGGATATTAGACGTGAAATTATCTAATATTGTTTTCTTCATAAAACAGAACAAAAAAGATAAACGCAGGTAAACAATGATAAAAATAGCTCCATCCCTTCTTTCAGCAAATTTTGTTCGCTTAGAAGAAGAGATAAATAATATTCAAAAAGCAGGTGCAGATATTATTCATCTAGATGTTATGGATGGTCATTTTGTTCCTAACCTTACATTCGGCTTACCGATTATCAAGCAAATCAAAGATATTGCTAAAATCCCAATCGATGTGCATTTGATGGTCAGTAATCCAGATGTATATCTTGAAACATTAGGAAAATGGAATATCGATTATGTCTCTTTTCATCAGGAAGTTGAAAATCACATTCACCGACAATTGAAAGTTCTCCAAAAATATGGTGTAAAAGCCGGTGTTGCCTTGAATCCTGCAACTCCTGTTGAGACAATATTTCCTGTAATTACAGATCTTGATTTTGTACTTATTATGAGTGTTAATCCTGGTTTTGGAGGACAAAGTTTTATCCCGCTTGTGTATGACAAAATTGAAAAACTCCGTAAATTAGCTGATCAAGTAAACCCTGAACTGGAAATTGAAATTGATGGTGGCGTTAACAACATTAATGCTCCAAAACTTATCAACAAAGGTGCAAATATTTTGGTTGCAGGATCATATATTTTTGGTTCTGCTAATTATAAGAAACAGATACAAAGCTTAAGAAATAAATAATTATGTTTAATAGTTTAACTGAACGTTTTGATTCCATTTTCCGTAAACTTAAGGGTCATGGAAAACTAAACGAACAAAACATAAAAGAATCAATGCGTGAAGTTCGCCGTGCTTTATTAGAAGCTGACGTTAACTTTAAAATAGTTAAAACTTTCATCAATGAAGTTAGTGCAAAAGCAGTTGGAACTGAAGTGATGAAGAGCCTTACTCCCGGTCATCAAGTTGTTAAGATCGTGCATAATCAACTTATAGATTTAATGGGAAGTAAGAATTTTAAAATCAAATTACATGATAACAAAATTAATAAGATCATGATGGTTGGTTTGCAGGGATCAGGTAAAACTACTTCCTGTGCTAAGCTTGCCAGTAATTTTCGCAAACAACAATCCATAAACCCCAAACTCGTTGCTTGTGATGTTTACCGCCCAGCTGCAATTCAGCAATTAAGGGTTTTAGGAAAACAACTATCAATCCCCGTTTATGCAGATGAAAAGCAAAAGAATGTAATTAAAATAGCAAAAAAAGCTATTAAAGAATCTGAAAATTCTGATTCAAATCTTTTGATCTTTGATACCGCTGGAAGATTGCATATTGATGAAAGAATGATGAAGGAGCTGAAAGATCTTAAGAAACTCTTGAAGCCAGATTACATTTTCTTCGTTGCTGATGCAATGACAGGTCAGGATGCTGTTAATATTGCAAAAGAATTTAATGATCAGATTGAGTTTGATGGTGTGATCCTAACAAAAATGGATAGTGATGCGCGCGGTGGTGCAGCTCTTTCTATAAAAGCAGTTACAGATAAACCGGTTGTATTTGTTGGAACTGGAGAGAAAATATCTGATCTGGAAGAATTCCATCCCGATAGAATGGCAAACAGAATTCTAGGTATGGGCGACATGCTAAGTTTCATCGAAAAAGCAGAAGCTAATATCGATATGGAAGAAGCCCAAAAACTCGCTAAAAAACTTCAGAAAAATCAATTTACTTTTACTGATTTCCTTTCCCAACTTCAACAAATTCAAAAGATGGGACCTATGGATCAACTTTTAGGAATGATTCCTGGTATGAATGGAAAGGCGATGAAAGGAATGAAAGTTGATGAAAAAGAAATCAAACATATTGAAGCTATCATATTCTCAATGACACCGATGGAAAGAGAGAAACCTTTGTCCATTAATGGAAGCCGTAGACACCGTATTGCTAAAGGAAGCGGAACTTCCATCCAACACGTTAACAGACTTCTCAAACAATTTGAGCAGATGAAGAAAATGATGAAGCAATTTAGTAATCCAAAGTTTATGAACAAAGGTATGTTACCATTCTAAATTTTGGGAAAATGGTTTAATAAGGATTAAGTGGCAAAACTGTTTTATAACTTTTTGCATTTCAATAAGTTAAAACAGTTATTCTGATAGTTAGAAAATGCTTGACGATAAATGGCTAAAAAAAAGTTAATCCTTTTTGATAATTAAAAAAAGTCTAATAAGAAATAAGGAGTCGACATGGTTAAGCTAAGGCTTAAAAGAATGGGTAAAATTGATACACCTTTTTACAGAATTGTTGTATTAGATTCACGTAAAAAAAGAGATGGTGCTTATATTGAATCTCTAGGATACTACGATCCAAAAACTGATCCACTTACATTAAAAGTAGATACAGATAAAGCTATCGAGTGGTTACAAAAAGGAGCACAACCTTCTGATACTGTAAGATCTTTACTTCGTAAAGCCGGAGTTTTAGAGAAATGGCATAATTTGAAGATGGGAGTAACGGAAGAGAAAGAAAAAGAAACAGAAGTTGATAAAACTGCAAAAAAGAAAACAGAGGAAAAAGATACTGACTTTGTAGTAAAAGCTGAGAAGATTGAAGAACAACCTGTAGTAGAGGCAGAAGAAAAAGAGACTAAACCAGTAGCTGAAAAAATTGAAGAGACACCTGTAGTTGAAACTGAGAAGAAAGAAACATCTGAAGAAAAGGATATTGAAGAGAAATAAAGATGAAAGAACTTATTGAATTCATCGTCAAAGCTTTAGTAGATGATCCAAGTGCTATCGAGGTTGAAGTTGTGGAAGCTGAAAAATCTACTACTTACAAACTTCGCTCTGCTAAAAGTGACATCGGAAAAGTTATTGGCAAACGTGGACGTACAGCAAGTGCAATTCGCACAATAATGACAGCTGTATCCGCAAGACAAGGGAAGAAAGCTGTTTTAGAAATTTTAGAATAGATGCTAATTTCTGACCTGGTTGCAATAGGTAAACTGGGAAAACTTATTGATGAGAATGGGTTCATCCCATTCAAAGCCGGTAAGAATTTCCAACCTGAATTTTTGGAAAATATTTTTTTGGTCTTTAGAAATAATAGTGTGAGATATGTGACGGTAGAAGAAGTAATAAAAAACTACCGGATAAAAATTGATGACAGTGAAACTGCCCAATCTGCAGCAGATGAAGGTAATGTAAAAGTAATGCTTCCAAAGATCGAAATTGAGTATCTTAATAAGGAACTCGATATTGATGATCATGTTGGCAAAAGAATTATCTTCAAATCTGAAATGATCGGTAAAGTTGTTGAGATATTGAACAATTCAGCTTATGATCTTTTGGTCTGTGAGTTGAGCAATAAGAAAGAATTGATGATTCCATTATTGGATAAATTTATTCTTGAAATCAATGATGAAAGTATAACAGTTCAAAGTATCGAAGGGTTGTTGAAAATATGAAGATCGATGTATTAACTCTCTTCCCGCAAATGTTCGAAAATTTCCTAAAGGAAAGTATGGTCGGAATAGCAATAAAACAAAATGCACTATCTGTTGAATTAACAGATATACGCGATTTTGCTTTTAATAAACACCACAAAGTGGATGATTATCCATATGGTGGTGGCTCGGGAATGGTGATGAAACCGGAACCGCTTTATGAAGCTATCACAAAGATCAAAGGTGATCGGGATATTCCTGTGATCTACTTCACTCCACAAGGAAAATTGCTTAATCAATCAACTGTAAATAAATTCAGTCAAATTAATGAGATAATCATAGTTTGCGGACATTATAAAGAGATCGATCAACGTATTCGTGATACTCTAATTACTGATGAACTTTCAATTGGAGATTATGTACTTTCCGGTGGTGAAATTCCAGCAATGGTAATGATCGATGCAGTGGCACGTTTACAGGACGGTGTACTGGGGAGTATAGATTCAGCACTTTCAGATTCACATCAGGATGGTATTTTGGGATGTCCTCATTATACGCGTCCACCAGAATTTATGGGACGCAAAGTTCCAGACATCCTTTTATCCGGGAATCACAAAAATATTGAAAAATGGCGTGAAAAAAAGTCATTGGAAATAACAAAGAAGAATCGTCCGGATTTATTGGAAGATTGATGCAATCGAATATTTATCTTGGGCTTGTTCATCATCCGGTATACAATAAATTTGGTGATGTGGTAACAACATCAATAACCAATCTGGATATTCATGATATTGCCCGTAGTTGTAAAACTTTTGGCTTAAAAAAATTCTTTATTATCAATCCATTAAATACACAGGAACTTCTTCTAAACAGAATTTTAAAATTCTGGAAAAGCGATATTGCAAAAGAGTATAATAATGATAGAGTTCAAGCTCTATCTCTCATTGAGTATGCGGTTAATATTGAAACTGCAGTAAAACAGATAAGTTTACAGGAAGACGACTGTCTTGTAGTATCCACAACAGCAGCAAGGTTAAAACAG
>JAGGWC010000119.1 GCA_021157645.1 Candidatus Cloacimonadota bacterium
CTAATTAAATGAAGTGCAGACAATCCTAAAAAAAGACTAAGAGCAGTGAAAAAATTTGGTACTAAGTATTTTAAATTAGTTTTATTCATTTAACCGCCAAAATTGTTTCACCAGCGACTACTTTATTGCCAACATTTATTTCAATTTTATAGTTGTTTGTAATCTCACAAATGCAGATTGCTGAAGATGAAATTATGCCAATTAATTTTCCGACAAGAGAAGGTTGATCTTCAAAATAATTTATATGCTCAGATTTTATTTTTACCACGATGTTTTTTCCTGAATAGCGAATATCGGCAGCTTGGAATAACCCTTTTTTTATTGTAATTAAATTATTCTCTATTTTGATAACTTTTCCATAAATTGGAGAAAGAATGATCTCATTTTTATTTTCAGGTGGATAATTTCTTCTAACTCTGAAACGGATTATATTAAGTATATACCAGATCAATCCGATAATTGAGAGATATTTAGCTTGATCTAGTTCAAAGATCATATTTAATCCAAAACTAATGATCACTAATAAAATTGGGAAAATAGAGGCTTTATATTTTAGCTTTTGTATCTTGGTTAAATATTCAATCGGAGTATATTCTAACATTATTAAATCCCAATTCTGCTGAAGATAAAATCAACATATTTATAATATCTTTCGTAGGAGAAAATATCGTGTAGTTCCTCTTCAGTAAGGAATTCATGGATTTCTTCATCGGTAAGTATTAGCTCTTTAAATGGTTTTTTAGTCTTCCAGCACTCCATTGCATTTCGCTGAACAATAGCATAAGCTCTTTCTCTGTAAATGCCTTTTTTTGCAAGTTCCAATAAAACAACTTGAGAAAAGACAAGACCATTTGTAAGTTCAATATTTTGCATCATTTTTTCTGGATAAACCAGTAAATTTTCTATAAGCGGGATTATTTTATTCAACATATAGTTCATTAAGATAGTAGAATCAGGTAAGATTATACGTTCAACGGAAGAGTGACTAATATCTCTTTCGTGCCAGAGTGCATTATTTTCCAATGCTGCTATTGCATTAGAACGGAGAATGCGAGCCATTCCACACATACGTTCCGCAATAATCGGATTACGTTTATGTGGCATTGCCGAGGAACCTTTTTGTCCTTTTGCAAAATTTTCTTCTACTTCTAAAACCTCGGTTCTTTGCAGATGGCGGATCTCCATCGATATTTTTTCTATGGTTGAACCAATAATTGCAAGGGTGTTCATAAATTCGGAAATTCTGTCTCTCTGAATAACTTGTGTAGAAATATTTACTGGTTTCAGATCAAGAAATTTACAGGCAATCTCTTCAATTTTGGGAGAAAGATGAGCATAATTTCCAACAGCACCAGATATTTGTCCTACGGAAATTATTGCAATTGCATTTTCCATTCTGATAATATTTCTCTGCATTTCATCGAACCAGAGTGCATATTTTAGACCGTATGTTGTTGGTTCTGCATGAATTCCGTGAGATCTTCCAATACAGAGAGTGTTTTTGTACTCACGCGCTTTCATTTTAAGAATCTCAGAAAATTTCTGTAAATCGCGAAGAATAAGTTCTCCAGCTTGTTTAAGCTGGATCGAGGAAGCTGTATCAAGTACATCAGAAGAGGTCATTCCAAAGTGAATCCAGCGAGATGAAGGACCAACGTATTCTGCAATATTTGTAAGAAAGGCGATCACATCATGATGTGTGATCTCTTCGATCTCATCTATTCTCTCAACATCGAAATCTGCTTTTTCTACGATCACATCTAGATCTTCTTGAGGAATCATACCTAATTCATTCATGGCTTTGCAAGCTGCGATCTCTACATCCAGCATACACTGGAACCGATTCTGCAAATCCCAGATATTGGACATCTCTTTACGTGAATATCGATCAATCATAACATACCTCAAAACTGCATTTTTTTCAGCTCGTTATTTCAATTTATTTATTTCTTCATTCGGATGCGTAATTTTGTCAATTTGAATATTAATAATTTTCTTTTCTTCTTTTTGGAACACAATTGAGTCAAGGTCTTGTAAATATATAAAAGTTATCTTTGAAGAATTAGCGTTATTGCGAATTTCACTGATTTTCATATCAGCAGAAAAAATGATTATTGCATCTTTATAATTAAGTTTTTGGTGCTTAATTATTTCATCTTTATTTGTAAACAGGTCTGCTAATTCAAATAGAATTGATAGATCAAATTCTTCTTTGTTTCCATAATTAAGCAGATTTATTTGCTGATCTGGAGTGCGGATCGTCAAAACAGAATCATAATATGCAGAAATAAATGGTGTCGGTTGCATTCCGAATATTCCTGAATCATAAATATCAATTCTTAAAGCAGAACTGTTTTTCTTGATTGTTATGTTCTTTCGGAAAACATAGCTTTTATAATTAGCTTCGATAATTCCATCAATTCTAATGTTTTCCCAAAATTGTAGATGTTCATAAAGTAATTTTTCTTTATCGATTTCTGCTGATTTTAGTAAAAATGCACAACTTGTTAATAATAATATTATAAATAAAAGAGAAAACTTAATCAGTTTCATCTTTTTTTACTTTAAAAATTAAACCAATGCCGATCAAACTTGAAATGATCATCACAGAACTCAATATTTGTCCCATTGTCATGAAGCCAATAAGATGCCCTAATTGTACATCTGGTTGTCGAACGAATTCAACCAAAGACCTGAAAAGACCATATAATCCAATCCAAGTCCAAAAAACAATTCCCGGTCTTTTGACTTTTCGGAACATAATGTAGGTAATTGTAAATAATAAGATACCCTCTAAGAAAGCTTCATAAAGTTGTGAAGGATGACGTGGAAGTTGTTCTGGATCTGCTGGGAAGATCATTGCCCATGGTACATTGGTAGCACGTCCCCATAATTCACCGTTTATAAAATTTCCTATCCTTCCTAAGAAAAGTGCAACTGATACAAATGGCGCAACAGGATCAGCCAATTTATAAAAATTATAATTATGTTTTTTGCAGAAGAAATACCCAAAAATTATTACGCCAATTGCTCCACCATGGAATGACATCCCGCCTTGCCATACAGCAAGAATTTGCAATGGATGATTCAAATAGTATTGAAAATTGTAGAATAGAATATATCCAAGTCTACCGCCTATTATTACTCCAAGCATTAAATTAAAAAGAAGAGTTTCATAATCTTCTTTTTTTAATTTGATATTTTTTCGAGCATAGCTTTTCTTAATAAAAATGAAGGCAATTAAAAAACCAATGATATAAAATAAACCATACCAGCGAATCTCAAACATTCCAAGTTTTACAATTGTTGGATTAATTTCAGGAAATTGTAGCATTTATAATACCTATTTCCCAAGTTTTTTTAGTTTATTATACAGTATTTCAACAAGTTCTTCAGCGGGAAGCTCATATTTTTCTCCATCTTTTTGCAAATCAGGGGAAAATATTTTTATAACTTGTGTGGGAGAACCATTCAATCCGATTTTTTCTTCATCTAAGCCCAAATCTTTTGCTGTCCAGGTTTTTAATTCAATTTTCTTAGCATTTCTTTTCCCACGAAGAGAAGGAAGACGAGGTTCGTTGATCTCCTTCACGACAGTTATAGCAGCCGGAAGTGGCATATCCAATCTATCATATCCATCTTCCATTAATCTTTGTAAAATTATTCTATTATCTTTTATCTCTTCAATCTTTTTCACAAAACCGGTTTGAGGAATTCCAAGATGTGTAGCTACACCTGGTCCAACTTGAGCTGTATCACCATCGATTGCCTGCTGTCCGAAAAGAATAATATCATATTCATCAATTTTTTTTATTGCTTCAGCAAGCGTAAGGCTTGTAGCCCAAGTA
>JAGGWC010000011.1 GCA_021157645.1 Candidatus Cloacimonadota bacterium
CATTAATTCACTGCAAGATGCAAAAAAAGAATTAGAGAAGATCAATGTTTCTTCACAAGGTGTGGAAGTAATGGCTCCAAAAGCAATTGGGCTTTCTATAAAACTTACTGATGTGAAGGTTGGAGCTGCGAATATTCTTAAACAGGAGATGCTCTCTATTGGCGGTGATGCAGCTGTTGCACGAGGTGTTGTTAATGGTAAACTTGAATTCAGCGATATGATCCTTTTGGGAAATTTAGATAAGATCAAAAAACTGGTAAAGAAACTAAATTATCAAACAATTTTTGGTTTACCGGAAATAAAACAAGATTTAATAAATTTTATTGATAGTCAGGAAAATCCATATTCTAAAATTCTTAATTGTAATGGAACCAGGTTAGAATTAAATGAAACAAAAATAATGGGAATTCTTAATATTACTCCCGATAGTTTTTCTGATGGGAATCAATATTTTGATACAGATAAAGCTGTAGAGCGAGCCTCGGAAATGATAGCGCAAGGAGCTGACATTATTGATATTGGTGGTGAATCAACCAGACCCGGAGCACAAAAAGTAAGTGCAGAAACAGAAATAAAACGGGTTATTCCTGTCATTAAGAAATTACGAAAAATATCTGATATTCCAATTTCTATCGATACTACTAAAGCCAAAGTTGCAAAAGAAGCATTGCAGACAAGAGCTTCCATACTGAATGATATCAGTGCTTTGCAATTTGATGCAGGAATGATAAAAGTTTTACAGAATTTTCCTGAAGTACCGGTAATATTAATGCATATGCAGGGAACACCCGATACTATGCAGGATAATCCGTATTATGAAGATGTGATTGAAGAAATATTATCATTTTTTAAAGAACGTATAAATTTTTGTGTTGGGAATGGAATTTTACGTGATCGGATAATTATTGATCCAGGAATTGGGTTTGGAAAAAAACAGAAAGATAATCTGGTTATTTTAAAGAAAATTTCTGAATTTAAATGTTTGGGAGTTTCTGTAATACTGGGTGCTTCACGAAAAAGTTTTATTGGAAAAATATATGAGTCGGAAGTTTTGGAGAGGTTATCTGGAAGCCTTGCTTCCACTGCGTTTGCATTCCAAAATGATATAGAAATAATACGTGTTCATGATGTAATTGAGCAAAAGAATTTCTTAAATGTAATGAAAGAGATTAGGAAAGTATAATGAGTATTTTCATACCAAAAATTACCGATATTATTGATATTATAATTGTTGCGCTTATTTTATATAGAGTTTTTATACTGTTAATGAAAAGTGGTGGTTATCAGATGCTTTTAGGTTTGTTTGGAGTATTTATGATATATCTAACCGCATCGTTGTTGAAGCTGAATATGATGACATCTATTCTGAAAGTTTTTAAAGATTATTGGGTTATTATCTTCATTGTTCTATTTCAAAATGAGATTAGAAATTTATTTGCCCGCATTGCACAGACTCATGACATGAGAACACTTTTTCAAAGTGCAAAAAAATCTTTTTATTCTCCACTGTTAAATGCAGTTTCTATTATGTCTTTTAGAAAAATAGGGGCTTTGATAATTATTGAGAACAAACGAAAATTGGATAATTATATCGAAAGCGGTGAGATCATTGATGCTCAAATCTCAGTTAAATTGCTTTTAACCATTTTCAATAATAAGACAATTCTTCATGATGGAGCTGTTATCGTCAGAAATGAAAGATTGTATGCAGTTAAGGTTGTATTGCCTCTTTCCGAAAGTGTGGAATATTCTCAGAAACTTGGAACGCGTCATCTAGCGGGTGTGGGCATAACAGAAAACACAGATTCTTTTTCTATTATAGTTTCGGAAGAAACAGGCAAAATATCCGTTGCAAAAAATGGTGTACTTCATAGTGAACTTACAATTGATGAACTTTCACAAAGGATAAAGGATGAAACATCTTGAGAGACCATTTTTAATTGCATTAACCGGCGGTATAGCCTCAGGAAAATCAATTGTTTCTAAATGGTTTAGTGATCACAATTTTTCAGTATTCGATGCTGATAAAATTGGTCATGAATTATTTGACGAACAATATTTTATAAATAAAATTAAAGATCTATTCGGAAAAGAAATCATTGTTAATGGTTCTATAGACCGAGCAAAGCTTGGGAAAATTATTTTTGACTCTGTAGATAAAAGAAAGCAATTAAATAATCTTCTTCATCCTGAAATCAGAAAGAGGATGCAGCATATTGTTGATGCAAGTTCACAAAATATTCTTATATTCGAAATACCACTCCTTTTTGAAAATGGCTTACAAAAGGCATTTGATCTTACAATAAATATCTCAGCACAAAATAAGATAAGGATAAAGAGAATAATTGAAAGAGATAAAATTACGGAAATTGAAGCACAAAAGCGAATTAACTCTCAAATGTCGGAGTTTGACAAACAGAACTTGGCAGATATAAACATTGTAAATGAAGAAGGTAATGATGAACTTAATTTACAATTGCAAAAACTTATTTTACATATTAGAGAATTAAAAAAGAAAAATATAAAAAAAATTGCAGAATTATAATAAATATGGAGGAATTTTGAAATTCAGATACATAGCATTTGTAATAATAATATTGAGTATTGTAATTGGTGGAACACTGGTGTATAAACCTGTACCGAAACATAAAATAATCTCTCATCCAGAATTTATCGAAACACCTTATGGCAAAAAAATAAAAAAGGAACCGAAAGCATTGCCCAATGAATGGTTTGGATATCAAAGAGCTTATCCGTATCACAAGATTAAACATGAAGCATATTTGGAGGGTTTGCAGCAAGCTACAGAATTACATGCACAAACCAGGGGAAATCGTGAATATAACTGGGAATTAGCTGGACCGATTAATATTGGAGGACGTATTACAGATCTTGCAATTCATCCTTCCAATCCTGAAACTTGGTATATTGGCACAGCTTCGGGCGGTATTTATAAAACTACTAATGAAGGAACTAATTGGGAAAATATTTTTACTGATGCTCCTGTTATTTCAATTGGAGATGTAGCAATTGATCCGAATAATGAAAATATTATTTATGCTGGAACTGGAGAAGCTAATTCTTCAAGTCAGAGTTTTATTGGAAACGGCATGTATAAATCTGTGAATGCAGGTGAGAACTGGGAACATATCGGTTTAGAAAACTCAGCGTATATCGGTAGGATAATCGTAGATTATTCCAATTCTGAAAGAATATTTGTAGCAGCAACCGGAACATTATTCAGTCCAAATGAAGAACGGGGAATTTATCGTAGTGATGATGGTGGGCTTACTTGGGACAGAAAACTGTTTGTCACTGATTCTACCGCAGCTATCGATCTTGTGCAGCATCCAATCAATCCTAATATTCTTTATGCTTCTATGTGGGAGCGAATGAGAGGTAGAGAATACCGTCGATCAGGAGGTTATTCTTCGGGGATCTATAAATCCGTCGATGGTGGTGATACTTGGGATGAATTGACAAATGGTCTTCCAGATAATGAAGGAGTGGGAAGAATTGGATTAGCGATTGCTAAAAGTAATCCTGAAGTATTATATGCATTTTATGATCAACAACCAGTTGGAAGTTATTCCTTCTTGGGAATATTCAAAACAAATGATGGAGGAGTAAGTTGGGTTCAAACCAATGATGGAAATATTACCGATATGAATTCCAGTTTTGGCTGGTATTTCGGGCAAATCTGTGTTGATCCTGCTAATGAAAACCGGGTTTATGCAATGGGTGTAGCTCTTTGCCGAACAGAAAATGGAGGTGATAGCTGGCAAATAATTGCAGATTATGGAAATATGAACGAAATACACGTAGATCATCATGCCATGATCATCGATGAATTTACAGGTAGAATTGTAGAAGGAAATGATGGAGGATTATACACGAGTGATGATTATGGAAATAGTTGGGATAAAATTAATAATATTCCATTAACTCAGTTTTATGCGATAGAAATGGATTTCTTAAATCCAGAAAGAATTTATGGAGGCACACAGGATAACAGCACCATCAGAACAATGACGGGTGCTTTGGATGATTGGCATGTGATTTTAGGTGGAGATGGATTCTACTGTAGGGTTGATCACACAAACCCCAATATAATTTTTGCAGAATCACAATGGGGTAATTTGCACAGATCCACAAATGGTGGTAACTGGTTTGAATATATTGCCGGTCAGATGAATAATGATCGAAGAAACTGGTCTTCTCCACTTGCCATGCATCCAGTTGATCCTGCAGTTCTTTATTTCGGAACTTACAGAGTTTGGAAAACAACCAACAGCGGGACTTACTGGAATGCTGTAAGTAGTGATCTTACAGATGGTGATTTTAATACCAGTTATCATACAATTTCTACGATTGCAGTAAATCCCAATTTCCCAAATGTGGTTATAGTCGGAACAGATGACGGGAATGTACATGTTTCAACAGATGACGGAGAAAACTGGACAGATATTACAGCGGGATTACCAAATCGCTGGATAACAAGAGCAGCAGGAGATCCTTTTGATATGAATACGATTTATGTAACTGTATCTGGTTTCCGTTGGGATGAATCATATCCGCATGTTTTCAAATCTATTGATCTTGGGCAAAATTGGATAGATATTTCCTCTAATCTTCCGCAATTACCTATGAACTGCATCACTCTTGATCCAGATGTTCCAAATAGAATTTTTGTAGGTTCGGATGCCGGAGTATTTTTCACTGAAAACGGGGGAGATGAATGGCAAAGTCTTTCTGATGGATTGCCAAATGTACCGGTTATTGACATGCTTATTCACAATCCAACCAGAACGTTATTACTTGGAACTTATGGTTGCTCTGCTTATACAATGAATCTAGATGATCTCAATACAGATATAACAGAAGATATTGTCACTGCTGGAGTGAATTTACTACAGAATTATCCTAATCCATTTAATCCTGAGACGACAATATCTTTTAATCTACAAGAATCAGTTCTTCATGCAGAAATTGAAATATTTAATATAAAAGGACAAAAAGTAAAAACGTTGAACGTATTAAATCCTATTACAAATTCGATGAACAGTGTTGTGTGGGACAGCAAAGATAATAATGGTGATAAGGTTGCAAGCGGAACTTATCTATACAGATTAAAGTTAAATAATCAGGTTGTAGCCGCAAAAAAAATGATTTTAATTAAGTAATTATTAGTTGCTAAATCAGGAAAGGATAATATCTTTTTTAGAAGTAATTTGACACAAAATCAAATAAATCTATAAAGGGAATTAAGAGGTAAGTATGAAAAAAATTATTTTGATAACCTTGTTGATCATTGCATTCAGTCTAAATGCTGAAATTATTAACAGTGCATTTGTTCCCAAATTACTAATGCCATCTATAATAAACATGAACAATCTTACAATAAATCATTCGATGTCTTTTAGTAGCAGTATTTCTTCTAATCATCAGAGTGCTTATGAATCAGTATATACAAATTATCTCAACTATAAGTTTAACTCTAAATTGAATCTAACAATAGATTTGAATTTTATTAACTATGGTTCGGCAACTTATCAAAGTGGGATAGAATTTGATAGTAATCATGATAATACATCTAAAGTTCTACCAAATTTTCAATTGAATTATAATCCCTCAGAAAATATGAGTTTCACAATAGAATTCAGACAGTTTTATTCACCTTTCGAAAGAAATAGTTTATTTAATTAAGAGGTTTTGTGACTTTAATTAATTATAAACATTGATGCTATTGACGAATTCAATCAATATTTATATTTATCCTTAATCTTTAATATTTGTTATTTCTCTAATTGTAGCCTGAATAAAAGATTTATTATTCAGGTTAAATTTACTTAACCAAACTTCAGCAGTGAATGATTTCCCATTTTTTTTCTTATACACCCATTCAAATTTAGTATTTCCTTTCTTGAGAGTCTGACTAAAATACTTTAAGGCTATTTCCCTTGATGGTTTTCCGTTAGCCTGTTTCAAAGGGGAAGAATCAGCAGGATTAAGATTTATAAATTCAGATTTATTTGTATATCCAAATAATTTTAAAGCTGCATTATTACAATCAATTAAGCCATTTTTATCTTGCAAAACCACAGCATCAGTAGAAGACTCAAATAGTTTGCGATACCTCATTTCGTATTCTTGCCGTTCAACTTCATTCTCTCGTTGTTCTGTTATATTTTTTAAAGAACCAATAATTCTAATTTTACCCGAATCTTTATCTTCAATAATCTTAGCATTGATGATACATATTAATGGAGTTTTGTCTTTATCTTCCAAGATTATTTCGTAATCGTAAACATATCCATCTTTTGTTAATTTGGTTAAGAATATGTCATGTTGATTCTCATCATAATAGAGATCATACATAGATTTACCAATTAATTCTTTACGTGTGTAACTTGAGTTAAATTCTACCGAAGGGCTGATTTCAAGAATTGTTCCATCAAATTCAGTTTCGTAGTAAATGTCTTGTATATTTTCAAAAATTCTAGTGTAGCTATCCATTGTCTGTTTCAATTTTAATTGGACCATTTTCTTATCAGTAATATCATTAAAGATACCAAAGGTACCCATGAATATATTCTCATTAAATCTTGAACTTTCAATAATATCTAGAAAGCGTTTTCTTCCATCTTTACGAATAATTTCTAACTCATAACGTGAAGATTTATTTTCTTTTCTCAGTTTATTATGCTGATGTACTTTATCTAAGTTATATTTATTAAGATAATCTGATAAATTAGTATCTTCAAAGTCACTGATCACACCACCGAAGATCTTTGCACCAGCTTCATTAATAAAATCGAAGTTGTCTTCGGTATTAAATATGCAGATACCTTCGTTTGTAGTTTCGACAAGAGTACGGAATTTAGCTTCACTATCTATTAATTTTTGCTCCATTTCATGCTTGAAAAAAGCCATTTGTATTGTTGCAGTAAGTTCTCTTTCTCTGAATGGTTTGATGAGATATCCAAAAGGACCAGTTCTTTTTGCTTCTTCAATAATCTCTTTATCGGAATAAGCAGTAAGATATATTATTGGAATATTCAAGTCAATAATATGCTTGGCAACATCAATACCAGTCAACTTGTCCTTCAGCATAATGTCTAACAGTATTAAGTCCGGGCGTATTTTGTTTATTGATTTAATAGCTGCTTCACCAGTCGAAATTGCTTCGGGAACTTCATAATTGTAATTTTTTAAGATTTTTCTGATATCTTCTGCAATAATTGCTTCATTTTCTACAACTAATATTAATTTCTTACCCATTTAATGTTCCTTTAAATATTCAAAATAATTTTCACAAATTCATTTAATTAACTTCTTTTCTGTCAAGTGGAATAATTATTTAAAAAAAATATTTTTCTTAATGAAAAAATGTCCACCCATCAAATTCTTCATCTATTATTAACAATTTGCCGCCAAACATTGTTCTTAGTTTATTTTTGCTTAAACCATCAATTGTAAGATCATCTTTATTAAATAGATTACTACTGAATGCAGGTACTTCATCTGTTTCTAACTTAACTTGATCGAAAATGTCTGATGAATTAAGAAGTCCTGCCACTGTAATATTTTCACCAAATGCATAATTGATAACTTTAATAACCCTTGTTTTTTTAGGGTGTAATTGATTGATCTCTTCTGAAATTTTTGAAATTGTTGAAAATGCTAATTTACCTGTGATAAAAACTATTCTCTCCTTCTTGGATTGGATATCGGAAATAAAATTGTATTTGTTAATTTTCCAGTTTTCGAGAAGTAATCTGATCATTCCAATTCCATTTTCTAATTGGGGATAACCATCATAGAAATTTTCGGGTGGTATTTTATAATTTGCCAATAGGTAAATTTCATCGGAACAATAAGTCCGTGGAAATCTAGATGATAAGTTCAAAATTTGAATTGCTTGCTTTGAATTAACAGGAGATAATGGGGTAAGTGAATTGCGGAATTTTGATAATCCTACCGGTACGATTCCAACAGAAAGTGCATTTATTTCTGGTGAAACAAGGTCAATTAATGTGTTTTCAAGTTCTTCGCCATCATTCCATCCCGGGATAATAACAATTTGAGTATGAAATTCAATTCCGTTCTTACTTAGATATTTCAGTTTTTCAAGTATGTTAAAATCATGTTTATAGCGAAGCATTTTTTTATGAAGAATTGGATTTGTTGTGTGAACAGAAATATATAAAGGATTTAATTTTTGCTCGATCATTCTGGAAATATCTTTATCCGATAAATTTGTTAGAGTAATAAAATTCCCAAACACAAATGAAAAACGGTAATCGTCATCTTTGAGATAAAGTGTATTTCTTAGATTATCCGGCATTTGATCAATAAAGCAAAATATACAGTCATTAGCACATGTTCGACAATTATGTTCTGGAAGAATAATGCCAATAGGAATTTCCCAATCTTGAAAAATTTGTATATTATGTTCAATTCCCGAATTATCTAAATAGATTATTTCCAAGATCTCATCTGCTGTATAAAATTGCAGATCCAGAAAATCGTTTATTTCATTTCCATTAATTGAAATGATTCTATCGTGAATTTGCAGTTTGGAACTATCTGCTAAACTACCCTTGATGATATTGTTAATTGTAATTGGCATAAATTAATCTGAACTAATCACGGCAGAAACAACTTTCATAGATGGAATTCCCTTTAGAATTAGGTTGATTGCAGATGTAATTGGAACTGCCAGGATCATGCCTACCGGACCCCAGACCCAGTACCAGAAGATTAAAGAGATAAGAACAATAAGCGGTGAAAGTTTAAGACCAGTTCCCATAACTTTGGGCTCAATAATATTTCCTATGATCATTTGAGTTGAAATTAAAGATATTGAGATTGCGATTAATTGCCAGCTAAAACCATATTGAACGAAACAGATTATAATGGGAAAAGCTGAGGCAAATATCGAACCAATATTTGGTATATAATTTAGGATAAAAATAAGTAAGCCGGACATAACAACGAAATCAATACCAAAAATTGCAATGAAAAACATGCTGATTAGACCTGTTACAAGACTAATAAGTGTTTTGTTGACTATATAAGTTTTTATCTGCCGTTCAATATCCTTCAAGACATTACTAAAATGATCTGCTTCATCTTTAGAAACTACTTTTTCAACACTAGTAAACATTTTTGTTCGTTCTAATATGATAAAGATCATGAAGGCAACAGTGAGTAAAAGCTTAATGAAGAAATCAATAAAGTTACCCATAGTTCCTGAAACTATCTTAGAGAGAGATAATTTGTCTGCCATTTGCAACCAGTTAACTTTATTCTGTAAATAGAATGTAACCTGTTCCATAGGAATCTCAAATGTAGTAATAAGTCCCGAGATCATTGTTGTGAGCTGTTCCTCATATTTTGGGAAATCTGTAACAAAAGAAGAAACACTTGTATAAACAATCGTTCCTAAAACTGTAAATAAAATGAGGATAATAATAACAATCAAGAAAATATTTACTATTATGGGTATTTTCTTACTATATAAGAATCGATTTAGAGGTTGGAACATAAATGAGAGAAAAATTGCAAAAGTTAGAGGAATAAATATTGTTTTCAACTCTTTTAGGAAAATCACAATGATAGCAAGTGCAATAATTCCAAGGAAAACTTTTATCGAATTCGATTCTCGAGATCTATTATCGTTATCTTTCTTTTCCTTTAACAGGCTTTCAGTAATTATTTTATTGATCGTACTCATATTATTATCAATCCTCTCAATAATTTCTTTATTCAACTTGTGCTTAAATTAATAAACTAAGTTCACCTGACAAGGATTTTCATATTTTCCTAATTAGATATATCAGAAAATTCTAATTTCCTTACTTATCTCCTAACTTTTTAAGCCTTCTCAGTCTATCAGGTTGATTTTTTACAATCCATCTATCTTTTGATAACTCTTCATAGGCTAATGTGAAGTTTTTCTTTGCCAATTCCATGTTGCCATTTAATAAATATAATTCAGCTAATTCTTCAAATACATACCCGTCATCAGGTATTTTTTTCTCTTCAATAACAGCCTGAATTTCTTTTTGTATTTTTAGGGCTTCTTCATTTTGTTTAAGAGATCGCAGGCATCTTCCGATTGTCCATTTTGCAATTCTTGCACCATTCTCATCTCCAATTTCTGTTCTCCATTCATATCCTTTTTGGAAATAAGAAAGTGCTTGATCAAATTCTTTAAGATCGTGGTAAGTCCAGCCAATGTTGTTGTAAAGTGAACCCAGCCAGCCTTTACAGTTCGTATCGGAAGTTTCTTCGGCAATTTTCAGTGCTTTCAAGCTCCATTCAAGTTGCTTATCCGGTGGCTCAACAATTCCCATCATGTGTGCAGCATCGAGGGTATAAATATCAAGACCATTCTCAACACCAAATTCATAAGCTTTCAGAAAAAGAGGTTTGGATATTTCCCATTCGCCTGAAGTATTAAACACACGTCCGCGCTCCAATAAATATCTAATCTGAGCTGTTTTCATGTTTTCACCCAGCATATTTTTTACAGAATCAAGGGTTGCATGAGCTTGAATAAATTTTCCCTGCAAACCTTGAGTTCGGGCGATTTGAGTAAGAAGTTCAGCATGGTATTCTGCATCATAAGAACTTTCTGCGGAACCTTTCATTCCTTTTAGCATTTCAGTGAAAATAACTTCAGTTGAATCGGGATGTTGATAATCCCACATGGCATCAAAATTGGGCAATGGATTAATTCCGACATTAGAACTTTTATCAGTACTACATCCAAAAAATGCAAATATTATTAAAATGTAAAACAAGTATCTCATTAACTCCTCTCTTTACTTCTGTAAGATTCTGAAATGCATAAAAAATGACAAGAAAAAAAATGCCAGTAAATAAATACTGGTAAATAATTGATTTCTATTAGAACGATTTATTAAACGTTTATTTCTAAAGCTTCAAAAAATTTGTTAAGAGATCAGAATTTTAATAAATCTCTTCACTATTTATAAA
>JAGGWC010000164.1 GCA_021157645.1 Candidatus Cloacimonadota bacterium
CACTGGTAAAGCAGGCTGAATTTAATGAAAAACAGGATTGGATAAAAAAAGCTCAGGAACTTCCTACCACAGAATTGCGAGAAGAAATTAAAGAAATTCGTGAGAATAATAAGAATAAAGATAAAACTATGAGAGATGTCTTTATTGAACAATATATAGAAAGAATGGTGACTTTTTTCAATTGTAACCGCAAAGAGTTGAATTTTAAACTTGCCCTCTATTTTCAGGATGAAAATCTTGAAGAGATGAGAACCGTTGTAAAAGATAAGCGGCGGAAATTTGAAGAGATCAATCAGCTGTAGTATAGCATTTCTCCGAGTAATTCTTTAACTGATTTTGAAAGATCGTAAATAGCAAAATAGTATGAGACAATAACTTTTTATTTGACTTCAATTCAACAACAATAAATTTCAGGAAAGTAATTATCATCAGAAATGATATATTACTTAAAGTACACTAAAATATTAAGGGAATATTATGGAAAAAAAAAATAAGCAAAAAACAGTAGAGCAAATTGGGATTCTGGAGAAAATATTAGAGGGAAAATACAAACATGTGATTTTTATTGGTTTATTATTCATAATTCTATCGTTATCTTTTTTCAAGATCGCTTTTCAAAATTATGTACCTCCAGCAAGTGATACAAGCCAATGGCGTTCATCAGCACAGGTTCTTATGGAATATAATAAGGATCATAAAGATCAGGCGATGTGGAATCCGAATGTATTTAGCGGAATGCCATCATATTTGATATCGTTCGGTTCTAAATATCCATTTGTTGGTTATTTATATAAACTCACAAACAAGGTAATGAACTGGCGAATATTTATGTTATTCATAATGGCATTGGGTGTATATCTGTTTATGATCCATCTTAAGTTCGATCCAATAATCGCCTTTATAAGTGCAATAGCAATGGCACTTTCGTGTCATTTTCTCGGGCTTATCGAGATCGGGCATAATACTAAATTCAGAGCGATAGTTTATATTCCCTGGATAATGTATACAATTCATTATTTAAAACAGCGACGGAGTATATTTGCTTTGGGAGCAACAGCAATAGTTTTAATTATGCAGCTCAGAGCTAATCACCCGCAGATATCCTATTATACTTTTTTAATGATCGGGATTTACTGGATCGCATATTTGATATGGGCAATAAAAGATAAAGAAATAAAATCATATGTGGTATTCTCGGCTATGCTTTTACTAGTATTTATTATTGCATTTCTTGCAATTGCACAACCATATTTTTCTACTTATGAATACGGGCATTATACAATTCGAGGTGGCTCAACCGGATTGAGCACAAGCTATGCGACCAGTTGGTCGTTCCATCCTGCTGAAATGCTCAGTTTTATAATTCCTAATTTCTTTGGTGGAATTTCTCCCGATTACTGGGGTTGGATGCCGTTTACTCAAACTTCGATGTATATGGGCATTATAGTGTTTGCACTTGCCTTGATCGCTACCTTTTTCAGTAAATCTCGACTTGTAAAAACTTTATTAATTGTTTCAATTATAACTTTACTTATATCATTTGGAAGACATTTCCCATTTTTATCAAATTTGCTTCTGAGATATCTCCCGTTCTTCAATAAATTCAGGGTTCCTGCAACGATTCTTATTTTGTTACAATTCTCAATAGTGATAATGGCTGGATTTGGTTTAAAAACGATCACAAATTGTTTTGTAGAGAAAAATAGAAAATTGATAAATGCTATAAAAATCATTTTTTTTAGTGTACTAATTATCGGATTTGTATTTGTAGCTTCAGAGGGTATTTTAAAAAAAATGAATTTCACAAATGAACAAGAAATCACTAAAATAAAACAACAATATGTCTCTGCTTATGGAAAAACTGAAGGTTTGCAATATGCTTCAAGACATATCGAGAAGATTAGAGAGGATCGTCTGGATATGTTGATGAATGACGGTTACATAGCTTTTGCATTACTTATACTTTTTTTTGGAGCAACCTTTGCTTTCGCAAATAAGAAGATTTCAAAATATCCATATCTTTTTATTGTAGTGGTAATTACTGTCTTTGATCTGATAAATGTAGATCAACGATTTTTAAAGAATCTGCATCCGCAAGATAAGATAGAAGAGAATTACAATGCAACTATGTTAGATAATTTTTTACTGGAAGATACTGAAAATTTCCGAATATACCCGCTTGCTAGAGAATTTGGACAGAACAGATGGGCATATTTTCACCAAACTATTGGTGGGTATCATGGTGCAAAACTAAAGAGATATCAAGAAATAATTGAGAACTGTCTGAATGCTGAATTTCTCGATCGGATTCCAATAAATTGGAATATCGTGAATATGCTTAATGCAAAATATGTTATCTTTAATCAGAAACTGCCAATAGATAATTTGGAATATGCATATTATGACAGGAAATTAAAGCAAACAGTTTATTTGAATAAAACATATCTGCCACGAGCCTGGTTTGTTAAAAACACTGAATACATAGAAGATAATAAGGCAATATGGAGAGAGTTGAACAATCCTGAATTTTCACCAGCTGAAACTGCTATTGTAGAAAAAATAGTTCCCACAACTTATGCTCCAATTGAATCTTCTGTTACTCCGGCAGGATTTGGTCTTCATGACTTAAAATTCAATATAGTTACAGATACAACATCGTTCTTAACTGTAAGTGAGATTTATTATCCTGCAGGCTGGAAAGCTTATATTGATGGAAAGGAAACTGAAATATTTGCTACTAACTACATTCTACGTGGAATTGTTGTTCCCAAAGGTGAACACATAGTAGAAATGAGATTTGAATCAAATACTTATTTATTGAGTTTAAAACTCAGTTTTATTGGTTTGATCTTAACAATATTGATTTTCCTAATCGGCCTTTATATTTATATTCGCTCTAATTTTCAGGGAAAAATTGTTTATGTCCTCAAAGAATAAATTGTATGTCGTTGCCACGCATATTGGCAATCCTGACGATATAACTTTGAGAGCTCTCAAGGTTCTTAAAGAAGTTGATTTTGTAATCTGTGAGGAATTTAAAATAGGAAGCAGACTGCTGAAGAATTATAACATTAAAAAACCATTAGAGCTTTTGAATGAACACAACGAAATTGAACAAACTCAAGTAATTCTTGATAGACTGATTATGAATGGCGAAACTGCTGCAATGATCAGCGATGCAGGCACACCACTTTTTGCAGATCCTGGTAATAATCTGGTTTGGTACTGCCATCAAAGTGGTCTTGATGTAGTCCCACTTCCCGGGGCATCATCTATTATGGCAGCATTAATGGTTAGTGGACTTAAACTTGAGCAATTTTTGTATTACGGTTTTCTGCCTGCTAACAAAGATGAACGCAAACGTGCGATTAAACGTCTTCCAAATAATTATGATCTGATCTTTTTGGAAACCCCTTACCGGCTCAAGCAACTTTTAGCTGACATGAAAAAGATTCTGGGGGAGAACAGACAGGCAATAATTGCTTACAAACTTACACAACCGACTGAAAAAATATTTTGGGGAAATTTGCAAGAGCTTACCACCATGACACATGATCTTCCAAAAGGTGAATTTGTTTTTATTCTAAGAAAAATTGAGATAAATAAAGGTAGAAAATATGCGAGATAAAAAATGGTTCTTTATTGTTAACTCAACTGCCGGAAGAGGAAAAACCGGTAAGAAAATTAGCAAATTAGTTACATCATTAAATGAACATAAAATCGATTTTGAAATAGAATTAACAAAAGCACCACAACATGCAACTCAACTTGCAAAAGATGCTATAAAAAAAGGATTTCATAACATCATTTCTGTTGGTGGAGACGGAACCTTGAATGAAGTTGTTAATGGAGTTATGCTCTCTGGAAAATCGGAAGAAATTAATGTGGGGATCATTCCGGAAGGCGGAGGGAACGATTTCGCAACAGGTTTCAATTTATCTTCTAAAATAGATAAAGCTGTAGAAATTTTACAGAAATTAAACATAAGAAAAATTGATGTAGGCAAAATTGAAGATAGGTATTTCATCAATGCTTTGGGTATTGGTTTTGATGCCAGAGCTGCTCAAATTTCGAATAAGATCAAATATCTGAACGGTATGCCAAGATATCTTCTTGCTGTAATAAAAGCTCTAGTTTCCCTAAAACCGTTTGAAGCTGAAGTCAAATTAGATGACTATACTTATAATTCACCTTTCCTGCTAATTGCTATTGGGAATGGAAAATATACCGGAGGTGGATTTCTTTTAACACCGGAAGCATTAATAGACGATGGATTTCTGGATATTTGTTTCATTAAAACGATCACACGTAGAAGAATTTTATCTTTGCTCCCATCCGCTATTAAAGGTAAACATTTAAAAGAACCGGAAGTAGATCTTAAGCAGAGCAAAACCATCGAAGTAATTACCAAAAGCCCATTACCTTTTTATACTGATGGTGAGCTTCCCAAACTAAAAAACCCGCTTCACTTTAGAATTGAGCTATTACCCAAGAAAATAAATTTAATTTGCTAGAATGCCCTTCCGAAGCCGATCTTCCATTTTTTCTTATGGAAAGGATTCGGAAGGTTAGGATTTCAAGTTTCTATATGAGTTTAAATTTTCCGAATCTTAGTTGAGATAATTTCTTTGAAAGAAAGCTTCGGAAAAATCGGAAAAAAAAGGAGCAATATGTCTGACCAAATATCATTATTTTCAGAAGAGAAAACACCAACCAATATTCCGTTAGCAGAAAAAATACGTCCTTCTAAAATTGAAGAAATAATAGGTCAGCATGAGATCATGAAGGATGGATCTCAATTACGGAATATGATCGAGAACGATAATTATAGCTCTTTTATTTTATGGGGTCCTCCCGGAACCGGTAAAACAACTATCGCTCGCTTGATCGAGAAAAAAACAAAATCCAAATTCATCTCTTTCAGTGCTGTGTTATCCAGTATTAAAGATGTTAAACTCGTTATGAGAGAAGCAGAATTCACACTCAAAACAAAGAATAAAAGTACAATTTTATTCATCGATGAGATCCATAGATTCAATAAGTCCCAGCAAGATGCATTTCTCCATTATTTAGAATCTGGTGCAGTTATTTTAATTGGAGCTACAACGGAAAATCCATCTTTTGAAGTTATTCCGGCATTGCTTTCCCGTTGCAATGTTTTTGTATTAAATCAACTTTCTGATGAAGATATTAGTAAAATTATTGAACGTGCAATGGAAGAAATAAATATAGAAGTAGAATTTGGAGAAAATTGTATTCCTTATATTGCAGAACTTTGCGGAGGTGATGCACGTAAAGCATTGAATTATCTGGAAAGCATTATTAAGAATTCAAAAGGCAAAAAGAAGATCGATGTTGAATTTATTTCTAATATACTCAGCCGAAAAGCAATGTTCTACGATAAAGATCGCGAGGAACATTATAATGTAATTTCAGCATTGCATAAATCGTTGAGAGGAAGCGATCCTCAAGCTGGATTATACTGGCTTGCTCGAATGCTTGAGGCGGGAGAAGATCCGCTTTATGTAGCTCGCCGTTTGGTGC
>JAGGWC010000199.1 GCA_021157645.1 Candidatus Cloacimonadota bacterium
ACATGGCGCACACTTATAGGCCCTTTTGATCCAAAATGGCTTCCTTTGGTTTCACAAGTCCTGCGTGAATGTTATCCCGCGCAAATAAAAAACGCAATAGTAACACTTGCAAAAACAAAAGCCGAGGTAATGCAAGAGCAGGGCTTTGAGTACGTTGTGGAACCACTTTTAAAGGGTGTATTTGGCAAACGTACTAAACGGAAAAAGAAAACTACAGCTGGTTTTGCCAGTAAACTTACGGGATTAAAACAATTCCTGGAAGAAGGTGAAGAAAATGCTTAGTCGTAAAACCTTTGCTGCTGGTATAGCATTGCTTGCGAGTGTGTATGAAAAGCTTGAAAGGATCACATCAGATAAATTTCTATCCGAACAATGGTACAAAATGTTGAAGGAACTTACAGATGCTCAATTCAAGTATGCCATAGAAGTAATTGTTAAGACCCAAAAATTTGCACCCACTATCTCTGAAATTAGGGAGAAGGCAGTTGAATATAATCACCAGTCCGATCTTACTCCAGAAGAAGCCTGGGCTATTGTATATACAGATATTCATGCAAAAGGATACTATAACGAGCCACATTATGAAGACTGGAAACTTGAAGCAGCAAAAAATGCTATAGGTTGGCAAACGTTGTGTGATATGACTGAAGATTCAAAATCAGCAATAAGGGCCCATTTTATGAGAATATACAGTTCCCTTAAACAAAGAGAGAAAACAACTGAAGCTATTCAAAATCCAAAGATGAATACATTGATATCAGCCCTTGCAGGAAAACTTGCACCTTCTGCTCAAAAACCAAAATTATCAATTCCCTCTAAACCAAAAGAGTTAGTTGCAGAGGAGGGATAGAATGCAGCAAGAACGTTGGTTCATTTGTACAAAATATGGTGATATCCGCTATAGAGTTTCATCTAAATATTTGGCTTTGAAAGTTGCTTTAAAAATCTTAAAATCCTACAAATCTCCCCGTGTTTTTTATGTTATAAGCGAAACGGATTTCAACAATGGAAATAAAGAAAAGGCAATAAAAGTTACACACAATGGGATGGATTATGTAGAAGAAACAAATACTTGGGGATGAGAGGAGTGATAATGTGTCAACAATTTTAACTGTTTTGGCTTTATGGGGATTACTTGTTTTTTTCAATTGGGCTTTGATTAAAGTTGGAGCAGATTTTGATGATTGGACGTATAAAGCATATCTAAAAATAAAGGAGCAAGATAAATCGAATATAAATGAAAATATAAAAAAGGATGTTGCAAAAAAGGAGTGAAAGTGTGAAAGAAGAAATATTAAAGAATGTTGCAAAAGTAGCAGATGATTTAGGAAAGATTATAAAAAAGAGGAAAGGGTTAGAAATAGAAGAAAAGATAGAATTGGCTGTAGCACTTAACATCATAAATGGAGTAATTGCCAAGAATATTCAGAAAAGAGGAGGAATTAAAAAATGAGAATTTTAATATATGATTTTGTGAATAAAATGGATTATTATAAATGCTTGGCATTAAGTGATTTGGCAGCAAATCTTATACGAAAAGGTTTTAACGTTTATGCGAAATTTTTTCATGGTGAAGCCAAACGTGATTCTTTTTTAGAAGTCAGAATATTCACTCTCGATGAATTCATAAAACTAGTAAGGTATATAGAAGGTTTATATCAATCAAGCGTTATACAAATAAGAAGTGGATATACAGATGAGTTTGGTATGGTAACAGAATTAATTATAAAGGAATAACAAAATTGGAGGTGCTAATAAATGTGGGTTCAAGGGGTAACAATTAAAAATAAGCATAAACTTCTCAATTACCTAAGAGAACTTTCAAAAATAAATTTTGATGAAGTAACAATCATAGTAAAAGGGGGGAACGAAGGATATGAAGAATTTAAACGAATATTCGATTGGATTACTAGACAAAAAAGCAGTAATCAGCACAGAAAGCATAGATACCGCAATAAAACTTCTGCTTAAATTACAATTACCTACATACATAAAAGAAGATGAGGAAAATGTTGTAGACATTAGATCTATAAAAAATATGTTAATAACCATACAAATAGAAGGAGACATTCAACGGATTAAATTAAAAAGCCCGGCTAAATAGCCGGAACCCGAAAGGGGGATAAAATTGCTGACTTCTACACAGAATTATATCGTAAGAGAGCTGCAAAGGTACAAAAGTTATTGGCAGGCGATTTTGAAACGCAAGGTACATTTAGATTTTCAGAACGGAGAGATTATCATTCAGTTTGTCTTACCTGATGGAGCACTTGTGATATTCGATAAAAATCACATGCGAAATCCAGAAGTACTCGATAGATTGACAATAGAGAAAAAACGCAGAGCATGGAACAGGATACGACGGGTAGAGTATTGGTTGAATCAATTACCAATCCGACAGAGAGAAGCCATCTTTTGGAGAATAATCAACCACGATTTTGAACCATGCAATTCAGTTGAATGCTTAGGGTTGAAATACAAGACGCTATCGTATAGAGAAATTGCGAAAAGAA
>JAGGWC010000221.1 GCA_021157645.1 Candidatus Cloacimonadota bacterium
CCATCCTCAAAACTTTTAATCACATCATGAATAGAAGCTATTTTTGCCGCTTTGAAAATTTCTTTTTCTTCATTTTCACTGGCTGCTATTCCAATATTATCTTTCAATGTTTTGGAAAACAGGAAAGGCTCTTGTAATACAATACCAATATTTTCACGCAGTACTCTTTTTGAAATCTTTTTCACATCTATTCCATCAATTTTAACCGATCCTGACTGATTGTCATACAACCTTGGCAGCAAACTTACCAGCGTTGATTTTCCTGAACCGGTGGGACCAAGAATTGCCACTGTTTGCCCTTTCTTAATTTTGAAAGACACATCTTCCAAAATCGGATGACCTTCATCATACCAGAAGCTTACGTTTTCAAATTCAATATTTCCTTCAATTTCTTTTTTGGAAATTCCATCATCCAGATTTTCGATTGGTTCATCAAGAATTTCCTGAATACGTTCAATGGAAACCAGAGCTTTCCCCATATCAGTAAGTACTCTTCCCAATTGGCGAACCGGCCAGAGCAACATTCCCACATAGGTAGAGAAAGCCATCAATGTACCAAGAGTTATCACTCCCGTAGCCGCCCAGTAGGTTCCCAAAACCGTAACCGCTATAATCTGGATAAGACTTAGGAAATCAGAAATTGACCAATACCAGGCGAGAAGCCTTATCAGCTTGTATGTAAGATCGCGATATTCTACGTTCTTTTCATCGAATTTATCAATTTCATATTTCTGTCTAGCAAAAGCACGGACAACTCTAACACCACTTAAATTTTCCTGTAAAACGGTAGAGAGCCTTCCTTCCGATTCATCTGAAGCTTTGAAAGCGACTTTTACTTTTATGAAAAATACAACTGCAAAGACAAAGATGAATGGAACCAGAGAAAGCGATACCAAAGTCATTTCTACGCTCATTGGCAACATGAAAGAGAATGCAAAAAACAACATGAAAAATGCTCTTCCTACTTCTACCATTTGTATAGAGAGAAATCCGCGAATTGTTTCCACATCTGATGTACAGCGCTGGATCAAATCGCCGGTTTTTGCTTTAACATGATAATCATAAGGCAAATATTGTAGATGATCATAAACGTCATCTCTAATCTTTCGAGCAATTGATTCTGAAGCTATGGCAGACCATTTTCCTTTGAAGAAAAGAAAAATGCCTCTGGAAAGTGTGAGCAAAATAAGAATAATACTACTCATCCACAAGCTTTTCTCTAATACACTTTTTCCACCGAGGAAATTGAATCCCTTGATGATAATTGGTTGCATCCAACCACTGGTTTCTATTGGTTTATTTCCAATGATTGAATCTATTGTTACACGTAATACCATTGGCCAGGCAAAACGCAAGAAAATTGCAGCACCTACAGCCAGAATCGAAATAACATATAACGATCTATTGCCTTTCATAAAGTTCCAAAGTAATTTAAATTTTTTCATATTATCTCTTTTCCCAATATATAATTAACATTTTAATTTTCACTAACTTCTTTCTAACATAATTTTCCCAATTTAATTATTATACTCTCTATTAATAAAAAAAAGCTTGCGAGTTTTCCCACAAGCTTGATGTATCTTTATATTTAGATACAAAAATGGTGGGATAGCCCTTAATTAGTAACCAATCCCACCAAATTTTGACTGATTTCTCAGCCTATATATTATTTAGCCCTTTATAGGCCTACGAATAAATATTTCTTGGTTTATACAGAATTGGCTTCCTGTTAGGCAGAAGTACCTTGAGGTACTCTGTTTTTAAAAATATTGATCATGGAAAACCTCCTTTAATTTATTTGCGTACGACCCAATTACTTGATACACCAACTTATTTCTTTTTTACATTTATAACGGTCAAGTTTTTTTTATAATAAATATTGGATTATTACTTTTAATATATAAAGCAATCTCATTGAGATATCATTGATAATTGAGATAAGTACCTATAAAGAAATTATTTCTTCAGAACCTTGTGCACGAGCGATCTGCATTGAAAGCCAGATATTCGCTTCTTGTACATCAGAGAACTCTTTACTAGAGCAGAATGATTCGTCATTGGCATAAAATCTCCAATAAACTTTATTATTATCCTCACTATGAAGGATATCCATTCTAAATATATTTTCGATATTCACAAAAATGTTTTTTTTCACTTCTATAATAATCATTCTATTCTCCTATCCATTTATTTAAATCTGGTCAGCTAATCTTTATCAACAATAAATAATCCATCAGCAATGTCATTTCCTTTATCTTTCTTTGAAATTGGAATATGTATGTCCATTTGTGAATCTTTCTCCCCAAATTTGAACCTTGAATCATACCATTCGATCTCGTCTGCTGCAATTAATTTATATTCGCTTTCCAGTAACCATTTGTCATAAATATAATCATAAGTCTCACTAAGAGTATCCAATGATCCCATATGAGTAAACACAGCTACAAGCTGCTTAGGTATCTCATGATATTCCATTCCCTCAGGAATAATACTATCATCTTTAACAACTTTACATACTAAATAATCAAACTTGGAATTTTCATGTAATTCTATTCCAGTATCATTTAAACAAATACCAAGAGAACAGTCTGGAACAGCGATTTTATCTAGTTCACTCATTCTATCAATAAAATCACTCCATAGTTGTGAAATGCGATTCTCCTCGATATTTGTGTGAATCTTCATTCCTACCACTCTTAACATTTCTCTTTCTGTTATTATTACTTTCATTTTTTAACCTTTTCTTAATCCTCGCATATAAAAAACTGTTTCCTAATTCCTTTGTCAAATGAAATCCCTGTAAAAAATAATTATTCTTCATTAATCTTATAAGTACATTGGTTTTGATGATTATTTCTATAACTATTCAACCTGGAAGGAAAAAAATGGTTTATATCTTGAAGATATCTATATCACTCAAAAATATAGATGTAAAGATGCAGGACGAAAGTTATTAAAGTATTTGGCAAAAATTTCTATCTTAAAAAATTATGGTCGATTTGAATTGAGTGTTATAAATTGGAATGAATCATCTTATGCAAAGCCACAGATCGACTGGGTAATATATCGTATGGAAGGTGATACACTTAGAGATTTTGCAAATAAGTAAGTTGAAAAAATCAGGATTCTATATTTAATTTAAATTTCTTCAACAGCATTAATGACATTTTGTTTGATATAAATATATGATTAGAAAAATCTTGACTTCTCCGACCGTAAAACGGTATTGGTCGAAAAGTATTAAGGAAAGAAAAATGGATGATAAAAGGAAGAGGATTATTGAGATTGCTGAACAGCTTTTTGCGCAGTATGGTTTCCTTAAAACCACAATGGAAGATATTGCTAAAAAAGTGCATATGGG
>JAGGWC010000051.1 GCA_021157645.1 Candidatus Cloacimonadota bacterium
ATCTTACCATTCTCCTATACAATCCATATCTGATAGCCCTGGAAGAAATTATTACGACAATGTAACAAATATCTGTACTACAAGAGAATTTGATTTCTCAGGTATCAAGTCTGCAACTATGTATTTTTGGGGCAGTATAGATTTGGAAGATTCATTTGATTATTTTTACATAGAAGCGACAGCTGACAGTGGAGCAACTTGGACAGAATTAGCATCTTACACAGGATCACATTCAGAATGGCAGCGATATTCATTGGATATTGGAGCATTAGCACTTCAAAGCAGTGTCAAATTCAGATTTAGAGTAGTTTCAGATGAATCTGTCAATGCGAAGGGTGTTGATATAGACGATATTACTATCGCAGGATATGCAAAAGACTATTCTCCTCCTTTGATTTCCTATCATGGACCTGAAAATTTAATAATAGGTACTTCAGATTATAGTTTTGATGTGATAGTAACTGATGTGTCAAATATAAGTGAGCTCAAAGTTGTTTATACTGTTGATGATGGTATTCTGCAAACTTCTTATTCTAGTATAGGAACAGGTGCCAGTGGAGTTTATTCAATGACAATTCCTTCAGTTACAGCGGGTTCAAAAGTGAAATATAAAGTTGTAGCTGTTGATAGTACGACATATTTAAATACTTCGGAATCAGATATTTTTGAAATTTATTTCGGAACTTATTTGAATTACGAAAATGGAGATCAATTTGTTGATTTCTTTGATATTATCGGAAATACACAGGATGCAACAGCTTATGCTATTGCAAAACGAATTACTATTGGTCCGTCAGCCTCAAAAGGACACTACAAAGCTGATATGGTAGGAATTATAATAGGAAATTATTATTCAACTGAAAATCCTAACGCCCCTATGAATATCCATGTATGGTCAGATGCCGGAGGTTTTCCTGGAGAAAATATTATAACACCTTTTTTGAAAGAACAGACTGCCACTATCGACAATCCTAATATTTTCACAATGATTGATCTAAGACCTTATTCTGCGGAATTATCAGGATTGGAAGGAGATATATTTGTTGGATTTACATCAGCAGGGATCGGGTCAAACATACTTTACGAGGTCGCAAGTAATCATGTAGATGATCCAAATTATATCAAGTACAAGAGGTCGTGGATAGGGAGCGGAAGTGGAACAAATATTTCTTGGTTGCTTGATGAAAATGATGTTTACCACATAAGTGCGATAATAGGAGAATATACCTTAATGGATATTCCTTTGGCCCCGTTGAATTTAAATGGACGAGGAGGAGAGGGAAATATAATTCTAAATTGGTTTGAAGGTGTAGATGATGACATAGACTACTATAATGTATATAGGGGGGATTCACTTGAATTTACTATTATAACTCCAATAGGAAATGTTCCTTTTTCTGAGGGTGCTTCCTATGTTGACATTGCCCCTGTTGGAGGAGATGTGGATGGCTCGTTTTACTATAAAGTTACTGCGGTAGATATTGATGGGAACGAGAGTGATATTTCAAATGAAATAAAAATAAATCCAACAGGTATAGAAGAAAATATTCCTTTGACCACAGAACTTTTCCAAAATTATCCAAATCCTTTTAATCCTGAAACAGAAATCAATTTCACTCTCTCGTTAACAGGTAATGTTAAATTATTTGTATATAATTCAAAAGGTGAGATCGTTTCAAAGTTGATTGACGAGAATATTAAAAAAGGTTTTCATTCTGTGAAGTTTAACGGAAGTGGTTCAACGAGTGGAGTTTATTATTATAGATTTACCACTGATAACAAGACATTTGTTCGTAAAATGATTCTTCTTAAGTAATATTGTGATGTGCATCACTGACTTTAATAAACTTTAGTCCGATATTAACTATGTTTGTTACTTTAACTCAGGGGGATCCACAAATATACACAATGGGGAATTATTATTTTTTTTTTGACTTGACAAATGCTTGTTTTTGATATTATCTTATAGTTTCATGGCTGTAAAGTCAAGATGAAAAGACAAAGAAACAAGTTACCATAAAACTAAACAGGAGGAGAAATGAGAAAACTCATCGTAATGTTGTTAGCCTTGACAGTTATGTTGTCTGCTGCTTTCGTAGATCAGAACAGAGCTCAAAAATTGGCTGAATCGCATTATAAAACTTACGCACCAAGTGAAACCCTAAAAGGTAACACTGTGCAAAGAATTATACCAAGAATGTACAATGGTGAAATCACTATGTACACTGTGGTATTCAACAACGGTTTCGTAATTGTAAACGCAGAAGACAACCTAAGTCCGGTGCTAGGTTACTCTTACAAAACTATCAAAGAAATCCCTGAAGATGGAAATTGCGGGGAAGCTTATGAAGCATGGTTTGGAAACTATGATAAGCAAATTGAAAATGCAAGAGAGACTGGTTATTCTAATCCTGTTGCTGTGAAAGAATGGAAATCAATGGAAGCAGGGGAATTCACAAAAGGAGCTAAAGGTGTTGTAGTTGCTCCTCTTATTGAATCACACTGGGATCAAGAATATCCTTATAACGATGCCTGCCCTGAGCTCACTGGCGAAACATGTGTTGTTGGTTGTGTTGCAACCTCTACTTCACAAGTAATCAGATATCATGAGCAAGATACACAAGGTTATGGTTCTTCTTCTTACTATTGGTCAGCAGGTGGTCAAACTTTAGCAATTAATCACTCAACTCAAACTTTTGATTACAGTCTAATGCCTCTTTCAGGTTATAGTACTCAAGCACAAGTTGATGAATTGGCAAAACTTTGTATGAATGTTGGTTATGCAGTTGAAATGGATTACAACATAGCCTCAGTGGGTTCAGGAGCATATTCTTCAGATGTTGAGGATGCTTTACTTGATCACTTTGGATACACTGTTGCTAATTATGTTTATCACGGTACTCCATCCACAGCAACACCTTCTTGGTGTTCAACTATTGAATCCAGTCTTGATGATGGTAAGCCAATAGTTTATTCTGGTTCAGGTTCAAGTGGTGGTCATGCTTTTAACCTTGATGGTTATTCAACAGATAATTGGTATCACTTTAACTGGGGTTGGGGTGGTTCTTCAGATGGTAACTTCCAACTTAATGCTTTAAACCCGGGTGGTATGGACTTTACTCAAAGTCAATCCGGTATTTATAACATTTACGCAGGACCATTTCCTTGGAATGAGCCTACAAATTTTGGTGGTTCTATTGCAAACGGTGAAGATGTAACTTTAACTTGGACAGCAGCTTCTACAACAGGAAAAACATTGACAGGTTATCAAATATTCAGAGCCAGTACTTTATATGACACAGTAGGGTTAGTGACAAGTTATGATGACTTTAATCTTTCTCCTGGCTCATATGTGTACTATGTCAAAGCGGTTTACGCTGATGGTATATCTCATATGACACCTGGTTATTCAGCTGATGTTGTTAAAGATCCTAACTATCCTGTGGCAACTGCATTGGTAGCTACCACAATGGGTAGAACAAGCATAGACCTTGAATGGGGACCTCCATTCGTAGGACAGGTTTTCTATGAAGAAGATTTTGAGAGTACTCAAGTTTCTACTGTATGGCATCATGAAAGAACAATTGATTATCCGCCAACAGGTAGAAGAATTAGTGGAACAAGAGATAATTTCACTAAAGCTGATATTACTGATGGTTGGGGTTTGATAGACGCTGCCTCTTTCGGAGGAGATGATCCTCAGTATATTCACAGTGGTATTTACTCACTAGGTCTTGGTTATACACCAACCGATCACACATGGGCATTTTCACCATCATTTACTTTAGCATCAGGTGATAACGCTTCATTGCAATATTGGGTATGGTCTTACGGTGATGCAAGTTGGCAATCAACTTACTATTGCAATCTTTATAGTGGTGATTTTTCAGAGCTTGATCCATCTGGGAACTTGGACGAATTAGGTGCTTATGTAGATGTTGGTACTACTTTACCTACGAACGAGTATGAAACGATGATAGTTAAGGATCTTTCTTCATATGTCGGTACCTATAGGCTTGCTTTTACTTATAAGTACACTGACGGATATCAAATGATGGTTGATGACATCGTAATTGGATCTGGAGCTAAGTCAGCTAAAGTTGTAAATTATAAGCCGGTAACACATGTACCTGCTGTAAGATTAGCTGAAGTTCTTTACCCTGTTGATGATTCATCTTTCTCAACAAACACATCTTCAAAGGCTGCTAAAGCAGATACTCCAACAAGCTATGATGTTTATAGAAATGGCGCATTAGCTACTAATGTTTCCTATACAGGAGTAACTCCGGAAACTTGGTCTGATGCAGGTTTCGCTGATGGTGATAATGAATATTATGTAAAGGTAGTTTATCCAACAGGAACTTCTCTTGCTTCTATAAGAGCAAATGCAACAATAATAGCTAACCCTGCCCCTGATTACTTAACAGGTGTTCTTAATGCAAACTTAGCTGATGTTGATTTAACTTGGTATGCGCCATTAACAATGCCACCTCACTGGTATGGTTATATTGATGCACTTGATGCAACATTTGATAATATAGAAGGTATGACAGGAAGTTGGTCTAAGAGAAGGACTACTTTCACAGGAACAAATTTAGGTATGACATATCCTA
>JAGGWC010000003.1 GCA_021157645.1 Candidatus Cloacimonadota bacterium
GCATTATTGATCATAATGAATTTACCGTATTTGGGATAATAGAGATCATACTTGATGCCTGTTCTAAAACTATTGAATTGTGTTTGCAACTGGAATTTATCAGAAAAATAATTACGGTGTTCGATTATCCGGTTGGAATAGATATATTTAAATTCGTTTAACCCTGAAAAACTTAACTCAGAACAAAGCAGGTTTGCAACAATGAAGATTAGTAATAATACAAATAAACTTCTTCTCATATCTTCACCATTAATTTTCCGGTACTTCCGGTTGTTCAATTACTTGTTGTTCAAGTGCATCTTCTGCCGGTTCGGTGGCATTTTGCTCTTCCAGCCATTTTATAATTACTTCTTCATAATGCTTTTCGTCTCCACGCTGATATCCAGTATGATCATAAATTATCGTTCCATCCGGATCAATGATAATTGTATGGGGAATGCTGGTAATATTAAATTGTTTTTGAACTACTTTTTTGGGATCAAATAATGTTTGAAATTTGAATTTATTAGATTTAATATGAGAAACGGCTGCTGATTTCTTTCGTGGCTTATCCGTGTTGATGGCTATAACATTTACGCTATCATATTTTTCGTGAAGTTCATTTAGTTTAGGAAGTCCATTTTTACACGGAACACACCATGTTGCCCAGAAATCTAAAATCACTAACCCTTCTTTTTGAAAATCAGAGAGTTTGACTTGTTTACCTTCAAGGTTCTCTAATTTGAAATCACCCGCTTTATCAACCGCTGTTAATTGAATAACCATAAACGCGATCAATAGGATCGCAAAGATATTTTTCATTATATCTCACTCCTTAATTATTTATTGAAATTTCTATTACATTATGTACAGCACATGAATTTTGATTATATGGTGTCTCTAAAGTTTGAACCCATAGCACAAGTGTAAGATCTTCTGGTAATTCGTTTTCATACCATGTTGGAAGTACATCTGAATCAGGAATCAGAAATTCTACAGTATCACTCCGGTTTATTGCCGAAATATCTACGGTAATTCGCTTCAAAGCAATATTGTGATGTGGGTCGCCATTATCATTCGGGTATTCTTCATTATAATCTTCCATTAAAACAACAACCAATGAAAGGTTTTCAGTTGGAATAGAAGGATCAACCTCAATTTGGACAGATCCGGTTAATAAAGTATCTGTCAAAGTTGTTTGAATATCAGTCAATAATACTGAAAGAGGTTCCTGCAAAAGTGGTATGATGGCTGTTTCAATTTCAGTTTGTACTTCTTCAATGCTGGGAGCTGAATATATAAAACCTGCATTTCCGTTGATTACCCCAAACGGGAAACCTGCAGCATTGGGGTAATATTGAAAAAGATCGAATGTAAAATTTGTTTCTAATTCATCATTCCAATGATATTCCACATAAGAAAATCTACTACCGTATTGCATTCTCAGATTGTGCAAAGCTTCTTCAGCATTGGGGCAATTTGAACACCACGCACCTGTGAAAAGTTCTACTAAGACTTTCCTTTTATTATTTTGATTTCCATAAAATACAAATCCTTCCTTTTCTTCAATTAAGAAGTCAACAAATGTAGTATCTGCCAGAATTTCGAAATTACTATTTGTAGCTGTAAAATGCCAACTTACATTTAGAGATGGAGAGATTGTAATATTATTAGCAATTAATGTAGTATTCGGATCAATGAGAAAGAAATTTGCAAAGTAATCAACCTTATCATCTTTTGTGACATCCTGATTATAATAATTATCTGAGAATAGAAAACTAAGCTCCAGATAATTATTTTGATTTGTAGTGACAAATAAATCAGTCATCGAATCAGCAAATTCGTCCAATCCAATATTACTAACGCTAGGTTCTAAAACGTGTTCAAATCTATCACAGCTAAAAAGTATTAAAACCAGGCTAATTATGATCAGAAATTTCTTCATTTATTACCTTCAATTTTTTTGGGAGCTAAAGCAATATAAGTTGGTAAACCAATAATTTCAAAGTGTTTTAAGATCTCTTTTGTAGGAGATGCTTTAAGATTTTCAGCTTTGTATTTTACCAAGATGTAATTATCGAATTCTTCAATCACTTTTTCATCTTTAAAAGTAGATGCATCCATAACCAAACAATTTTTGCACCATGTTGCCCAAAAATCTATAAAGACTGGTTTACTTGTTTTCTTAGCTTCTAACAAACCTTCTGTTATCGAATGCTTCCAGGGAAGTTCTGAAGTTTCATGTGAATAATCAGCAATATCAACTGGCATATTATTTTTGAAGATTTTAACACCTGTATAAATATAGAATATTGCAATAACGAGAATTATTATTCCAAATATAATTTTAACCCATTTCATCCAGTTACCAGGTTTGGGAAGGAAAGAAAGACCAGCTCCGGCAAATGGCCAGGGAATTGCCATCCCAACACCTAACAAAAATGGTAATAACAATCCAGCAGGATTTCCAGCGGTATACAATGAAGTTGAATAGATTATAACTGAGATCAAAACAGGAGCAACACATGCACCAGCCAACACAGCAGCAATAACTCCAAGAACAAAAACTGTTACAAATTTGCCCTTGCTTTTACCTCCGACTTTATTGCTCTGAAATTTGGAGAAATCAATGGGAATGATGTCGAACATTGCCAAAGCTAAAACAATAAAAAGTGCTGCTATAGCAATATTAAACCAGGGAGATGAATTTATGGTGCCGAATTGAGAACCTGTAAGAATTACAATTACGCCCAGCAATCCATAAGCCAAAGCCATTCCCAAACCATAAACTCCACCGATCAGGAATCCTCTTGCTTTTGATTCCGATTGTGTGCCTGCACCCAAAACAGCAATAGTTATGGGCATCATTGGAAGAACACAGGGAGTGAGGTTCAGGGCAATTCCACCCAGCAAGATCAAGATGATAATAAGCCATATACTCATATTCGCAAACTTATTTGTATTGAATGAGCCAGATTCTTTTGAGTTTTCTAAAAATGAAACAAAATCTTCGCTATTTTGATATCCAGCTTCGATTCCAGTAATCTCAAAATCTTCCAATAAAAGAAGAAGTTCATCAATATCTTCTGCACCTTCAATTTCTTTGTTTGTATTTTCTTTCTTTTCTGTTTTTTGAACTTTTGCATCTGCCGTTAGAGGTAAACTGAATTCAACTTCTTCCGGCATGAAGCAAATTCCAACTTCATCACAGAACTGATATCCAGCATAAACTTTAATAAGAGTCTCATCACTAATATTATCTTTTGTAACGAAATTTTTAGTAAGAAAGACAATACCATAATATTCAATGCTACCATCTTTCATTTGTTTTCCCTTAGGATAAACAGTTGGTTCAAATGTTATTCCTTCAACTTTATCCACTTCGATAAAAAACATATCTTTATTCAAAGTTTGATGAAACCCAACTGGTATTGTATATGTAACCTTAATTTGATTTGTTTCGATTTTTGCAGAAACCACCTTCTGTGGGTCTGGTAGTTGTGCAAAAAGAGAAGTAAACAATATCGTCACCGCAAAAGCGATCCACAAAAATTTTCTCATTAATCCTCCAAATATATTATTATTATTAAACTATCCAGTGAAGCAATTATTATTCCTAAAGTTTAATGTTTTCCTTCTTTAGAAATTCACTTACTGTTAATGCTTCATCCCAATATTTATAAAAAGTTGTGATGAGCGTTTCAGCGAGATCTGAATGTTCAATAACCAAATAGGTAAGGTTTTGCTCAGGGTTTACCTGGTTTATCATAGAGAACATCACAGTGTGATCATCAAAAACATGCAACTTAATTGGAAGATGGTAAGCCACTTTTATTTCTTCACCCTGATCCTCAAAATTTTTCATCCTTCTTGCAAAAAAATCAATATCATCCTTTTCTACTTCAAAGATCGATCTAAATATAACACCTGTCTTCATGCTTTCTTCTTGTTCCTCATGAATATCAAGATCATTTGACATTGCATAAGGAGATTTACAGAAAGAGAGTACGATCTCTTTAGATTCAAGTTCTAAAGTATGATGTTTTTTTATGATA
>JAGGWC010000027.1 GCA_021157645.1 Candidatus Cloacimonadota bacterium
AAAATAAGTGATATGCTTATAAAAAAAAGGAGAGGAGAAGTTATGAGTAATTTCTTACCACCCGCCGAACTGGCAAAAGCCTTTGTTGGCGTTAGTAAAGCAAAAGCAGGAAAAGGAGCTTTGCAATTGTTACTGCTTGGAATTCTTGCAGGTGTTTTTATTGGATTTGCCGCTCATCTTGCTACTACGGTTGCAACAGGTAATTGGGTTGTTTTCGGTTTGAAAAAGTTCTTCATTGGAGCAGTATTTAGTGTTGGACTTATGCTAGTTATTATTCCGGGATCAGAACTTTGGACAGGAAATAATCTTATGTTTGTGGGACTATTGAACAAAGATATATCTTTGGGTCAATTGTTAAGAAACTGGGGATTGGTTTTTGTCGGTAATTTTATAGGTTCTATTATGCTTGCCTGGTTTATAGCTAAAATGAGTGGATTAACAGGTGGAGCTGTTGGTGGAACTGCCATTAATATTGCTTATGGAAAAATTGCAACAACCGTAACGGATGGAGCAAGTCATAATGTCATGTATTTTTTCCGAGCTATTGGTTGTAACTGGCTTGTTTGTCTTGCCGTTATGATGGCTGTGGCTGCAAAAGATATCGGTGGAAAAGTTCTTGCGATCTTCTTCCCGATAATGGCTTTTGTAACATCAGGATTTGAACACGTTATTGCCAATATGTATTTTATTCCTGCCGGAATTTTCTCAAAATCATATAGTGGCGCAGTTGCTGCTTCAGGAAAATCCCTTGAAACACTTTCTGCTTTGAATTGGGGTTCTATGTGGACAGATAACCTTCTTATTGTAACTCTGGGAAATTTTGTCGGAGGAGCAATTTTTACTGCTGCTGTTTATTGGTGGCTGTTTGTAAGAGATACAAAATAATATCTTATTATAAGAGCCCCGTTTAACGGGGCTTTTATCTGTTAGGAAACAATGAAAAAAATAAGCCATATTTCCGCTGTTATATTAAATGGGGGAAACAGCAAACGAATGGGTGAAGATAAATCACTCCTGAAAATAAATGGATGTCCACTTTTACAACTGGTCTATGAAAAATTGAATTTGCTGTTTGAAGAAGTGATAATAATAGTTAATAATAAAGAAAACTATAATTTTTTTCATGATGCCAAAATATATGAAGATATTATTAAAAATAAAGGTCCTCTCGGTGGGATTTATACTGGACTAAAGTATATCTCAAAACCTGGAGCTTTCTTTTTTGCAGCAGATATGCTGAATTTGAATAATGAATTAATAAGAAAAATGTCTGATAAAGCAGCAGTTATGAAAAATTTTGATGTGATAATTGCAAGACACATTGACAAAATAGAACCATTACATTCTATTTATAGTAAATCTTTGCTGAATAATATTGAGCATTCCATTCTAAATGATAGACTCAAAATTCGCTTAATTTATAATTTTGCTAAAAACGTATATTATTTTGATGTTGATGAAAAACAAACTCGAGAAAAAAATTATTTTTTAAATATCAATACAAAAACGGAATTCAAACATTGGGAAAAACATTATTCGGAGATAATTGAAATTGGTGCATAATGGAAAAATTAATTATTCATGAACCTGTAAGGATCTTCCAAAATGATCGTTTTATAGATATTGAAAAGAGTATCTGCATAGAGCGGAATATAGATATCTTCATAAATGAAATTTATTACATGAGCTTAATGTGTTTACCCGAGAAACTTGATGATCTGATCGTTGGCTTTCTGTTTAATAATGATATAATAGAAAAATATTCTGACATCAAGAAAATTAAAATTCTAAAAGAAAGAATAAATGTTTTGTTGAATAAACCATTTAAAATTGATGCTGATAAAAAATTTACATTAACCAGCGGTTGCGGAAATGCGATGACATCGTTCGATTTGAAAAATCTTGCTTCAGATCGCAAGAATAATTTACAGATCAAATTACATTCGGAGCAAATCATAGAACTAATGAATCAGTTCAACAAAAAATCTGATCTATTTTTAGAAACCGGTTGTGTTCATAGTTGTGCTCTTGCGGAAGAAGATAAAATTCTGTTCTCCATAGATGATATTGGGCGACATAATTCTTTGGATAAAATTGTAGGAAATGCAATGATAAATAATATTGATTTATCATCAAAAATCTTATTAACTACAGGCAGACTTTCTTTCGAAATGATAGCAAAAGTAATTAAATGTAATATTCCTATAATAATTTCCAGATCGGCACCTACCTGTTATGCTGTAAAATTAGCTGCAAAATATAATGTAACAATGATAGGATTTGCGAGAGGAAAAAAATTTAATGTTTATACAGGATTTGAACGAATTAAATAAATTTTAATGAAGATTTAAGATAAAGGAGGAAGTATGCACAAAAGATTGATCGATGTATGTAAATTTAAAGAGCATCTTATCACTATTAAGCCTAATGCTACTATTGATGAGGCTGTTTATCATTTGAATAAACACAAAATTGGATGTCTTATCGTAATTAAAGATACAAATATTGTAGGAATAATTTCGGAACGGGATATCCTTAACAAACTTGGAACTACGGATATAGAAAATAATATTCATCACGTAAAAGTCAGCGAAATTATGACACCGAAAGAGAAACTTATAGTTGGTCATCCAGAAGATACAGTAGAATATTTGATGAATCTTATGCATGATAAAGAAATTCGTCACATTCCACTGGTTAATGATGAAGGAAAATTAGTTTGTCTTACTTCGATCAGAGATTTAATTCGTATATTATTAAAAGATTCTAACTCACGAGTTAAACATCTATCGAATTATGTTCAGGGAAAATATCCAGCATAATAATTAAAACCCCCATCTTCTGGGGATTTCTTTTATTTGTTAATTAAGTTTATTAATTATTTATAAATTTGAATTTTCAATATCTTAATGTTTCGGATAGAATTCCAGTTAAAAAAAATTCCTTCTTAAAAAATTCATCAAGAAAATTAACTTTACTAACTTTTCAAGGTTAGTATTGTTAGTTTTATTTGTTGTAAAAATGAAAAAGGAATTAAAATGAAAAAATTAATTTTAATCATAATTTTGTCAGCAATATTATTTCAGCTTTATGCTGATATTGGTGATACTTTGATCGTGCAAACTTTCACATTTAATGATATCGAAAAACGCAGAGATTTTTTTGAATTTCCCGATGATATAAGAACCTGGGAAAAAATCTATATGTATAGAACCTTGAAATGTGATGAACAAACCAAAAAAGACAGTTTCCCTTGCGGTGAATGGGATTACAGCACCTTCACGCTTTTATATATCCCTATTGGTGATACAATAGAAATATATGAATTGGAAAATTATATCACACCATATGGAATGGGAATAGACCTGAATGCTGATTGCGGTTGGACATATATTTATGATGTTACAGATTATGTTCCATTGCTGAAAGGTAGAGTAGAAGTTTCTTCAGGAAGTCAATCTGAACTACTTGATATGAGATTTGTCTTTATTGAAGGAATACCACCTCGTGATGTGATTTCTGTAAAAAACCTGTATACTTGGGGAAACTACAAATATAAAGAAATAGCTATTGATAGTGTAATGCAGCCGTTTGAACTGATTCTCGATCCCAAGGCAAGTGGTTTCATGTTACGTGCTCGAATTTCAGGGCATGGACATCACGGACCACGTAATTGTTGCGAATGGGCAAGTAAAACACATACATATTATGCAAATGAAGATGTTCTTTTTCGCTGGAATATCTGGAAAAATTGTGGAGATAATCCAATTTACCCACAAGGTGGAACCTGGCAATTCGATCGAGCTGGTTGGTGCCCCGGAACTGCAGTTGATACCTATAATTTTGAGCTAACAAACAAAGTTAATCCGGGTGATACGATTATGTTCGATTACGGGATCGAAATGTATTCGGACAATGGCGAGAAAAATGGTATGTTCCGACAATGTCATCAGCTATTTTCTTATGGAAAACCGAATTTTAATAACAATGCTGAAATCTATGACATTATTGCTCCATCTAATAAAGACGCTTATAGCAGGATTAATCCGATCTGTTCCAATCCTGAAATTGTTATCCGAAATTCTGGGAAATATCCATTGAAAACCTTAACTATAGACTATGGTTTGAAAACGGGGGGAAAACACCTTTATCAATGGTATGGAAATCTGGAATTCCTGGGAAAGGAGAATATAATCTTACCAAATATTGATTGGCAAAGTAATGACAGTATTTTTGTTGTTAAAATTTCCAATCCAAATGGACAACCTGATGAATATCCAAATAACAATATTATGACTTCAACTGTAATTAAACTTCCTGTTCTACCTTCACGTTTTTTTTTGCATATTGAAGCACAAGGCTTTGGGAGAGCAGCAGAGAATGCCTATACTTTGTCCGATGATGTAGGATGCATTTTATACTTAAAAGATCATTTCGAAGATAATGAAATTTTTGAAAAACTTATCGAGTTGCCAGTAGGTTGTTATGAATTAAAAATTACTGATCGCAAAGAAGACGGAATGATCCGTCAGTGGTGGTATCGAAACTCACAACCAGAATTAGTTGGGAAGAATGGAAAAATTGAAATTTTAGATGAAAACAAAAATTTACTGAAGAAATTGAAATATGATTTTGCTGAATCGGAGATATTCAGGTTTCGAGTAGAGTGATATATGATAGTTCATGTATTTTCACAGATAAACATAAATAAAAGACTTAACCACAGAAAGCGTGGAGAAAAACTAGCCAATTTGAATAGGTAAAAAATGAAAATTATTTTCGTATCACTGTTAGTTATTGCCTCAATTATGTTAGGAGGAGATGAAATAATGAAATTCAACAAGCTTACTACCGAAGAAAAACGAGTTATAATCAATAAAGGAACAGAAACACCGTTTACCGGAAAATATTACAAATACGATAAGTTGGGAACTTATTTATGTAAACAATGTGGAACTCCTTTATATAAATCGGAAGATAAATTCAAATCAGATTGCGGCTGGCCCAGTTTTGATGATGAAATTAAAGGTGCAATTAAACGCATCCCAGATACTGATGGAGCTCGCACAGAACTAGTTTGTGCAAATTGCGGAGCTCATCTTGGTCATGTATTTCATGGAGAAAACTATACTGAAAAGAATATTCGTCATTGTGTGAATTCTATCTCTTTAAATTTTATTCCGGAAAAGCCAAAAACAGAAAATACAATCTTTGCCGGAGGTTGTTTTTGGGGTGTTGAATATCAATTTCAAAAGGTTGAAGGAGTAACTGAAATTTCTGTAGGTTATATTGGAGGAAATAAATTAAATCCCTCATATAAAGAAGTATGTTTAGGAACTACAGGACATGCAGAAGCAATAAAAATTACTTTTGATCCAGAAAAAGTATCATTTGAGGAACTTGTTAAACTTTTTTTTGAGATCCACGATTTCACTCAAGTTGATAGACAGGGACCCGATATTGGAGAGCAATACCGTTCAGCCATTTTCTATACAGATAATGAACAAAAAGAAACTGCAAAAAAGATTATCAAAATATTAATGGATAAAGGTTACAGAGTTGCAACAGCTTTAGTTGAAGCTGACCAATTCTGGGATGCTGAAGAGTACCATCAGGATTACTATAACAAGACTGGCAACAATCCATATTGCCATATTTATAAGAAAATATTTTAAATAAATATTATATTTAATGGAAAGATATTACTTGTTACAGATTATTAAAATTGAGTTAAATCTACTAAAAGAGTTAGATATAAATTGATTTGATGCAAGCTACTGTAATTAGATAGAACTTGCATAAATGCAGCCCTTTTTTCTTATTTCATGATCAAGTTCATGCTTTCTGCAATATATTTTATTTCCTTTTCTTTAATACTCAAGACATCAAAAAGCAAATTACCTTCCCGTAAAATACCTAAAATTGGTTTATCCAATTCAAGCAATTTTTGATGAAGCTTCTTTGCATAATTTCTATTGCCGTCATGGATTATTTTAACTGCCAAACTATCAATCTTTAATTGTGGAAGAGTTCCGCCACCACATTGTGCTTTGCTTTCAATAATTTCTGATTTTACGTTTAATTTTTTTAATTCAAAAACTAATTTTTCAGCTAATTTTTGTAAATCTACTTTTTTTCGATTTAGCATTTCAAAAATTGGTACTTTTGTAAGCAGATCCTCATCTTTTAAGTAAAAACGCATAACAGCAGAAAGTGCTGCAATGGTCATCTTGCCAACCCGCAGAGTACGCATCATAGGAGCCTTGGCAATCTTTTGAATAAGCCCATATCTGCCTGCAATTATTCCAGCCTGGGGACCACCCAATAATTTATCTCCACTAAAAGAGACAATGTCACAACCTGCTTGCAGACTGCTTCTCACATCAGGTTCATTCTCCAGCGGAAGTCCTTTTGGTTTTCTTAGTAATCCAGAACCAAGATCATAAATAAATAAAAGTTCATGTTTCTTTGCCAGATCAGATAGATCCGATAATTTAACCTCTTCAGTAAAACCATCAATATAATAGTTAGATTTATGAGCTTTAAAAATCAAAGCTGTATCTTTAGTAATTGCATTTTCATAATCGGAAAGTCTAGTTCGGTTGGTTGCTCCCACTTCGATCATTTTACAGCCACTAGCTTCCATTATTTCCGGAATACGAAATGAACCACCAATCTCGATCAGTTCACCTCTGGAAATTATTACTTCTTTCCCTTCGGCAAAAGTTTTTAAGATCAACAT